>CAZRNU010000029.1:0-27738 GCA_964601515.1 uncultured Bacteroidales bacterium
GACAAGCAATGATAATCCGGAGGAAACTCTTCAAACATGGGCAAATTTTGGAGAAGAGATAGATATTATAACTGGTTTAACGGAAGGAATTTATAATATAAAAATTCTTTTTGGAATAATAGGCTCAGGTATTCCGGGCAAAACAACCGATGGCCCATATACTGCTACATTTGCAATTACCGACGATACACCGGATCCTGAAACCTTTACAGTTACATTTAATCTTGACATTTCACCACTTACTGACTTTGATCATGCAACTGAGAAGATATACATCTCAGGTATCCCTAGTTGGATAGAGCCGAGTGTTGATCCAAGTCTTGCACTGACAAGAGTTGATGAAACTGATATTTATACAATCACGTTTGAGCTTGAGGCCGGGGAGTATGATTATAAGTTTTTCCGTAACGAAAGCTGGGATGGTGGAGAATGGGGAGGTCCTCCAAATAGGACAGTTGAAATAACAGAGAATCGCATTGTAAATAACCAGTGGGGAGTTCCCGGCGAAGTTGATGAAGAGAAATTTGAAGTTATCTTCAATCTTGATATTTCGCCGCTTACAGATTTTAACCATGCAACAGAGAAGATTTACATTTCAGGAATTCCGGGCTGGATAGAGCCGGGTGTAGACTCAAATTTGGCGCTTGAAAGAGTTGGTGAAACGGATATATACACAATTGCTTTTGAGTTGGTAGCCGGAAACTATACATATAAATTTTTCCGCAATGAAGGTTGGGAAAATGCTGAAGTTGAAGGAGAAGGCTTAGATCGTGAGATAGCTATTACAGAAGCAATAACTGTCAACCATGTGTGGGCTGACTATGGTGGCGGTGGTGGAGACGACCCGAATTATGGAATTAGAGATGATGATGGTGTTAATCTTCCTACAATCACATATTGGGTTACAGGAGAAACAGAAGATATAACAGAGAGAGGAGTTGATTTTGACGCAAATAATTTAGGTGTTATTGAAGCATTCTATATCAAAGGTGCATCTATAAAAACTTGGAAAGCTGAAGGTGGTGATGTAACCGGAGCTGATTTTCAATATAAGATTTGGAAATCTGATCAATCTGAACCGGTGAGCTATACTTCAAGAAACATTGGATGGTCAAGTAATGATAACCCGGAAGAAAATTTGCAAACTTGGGCTGACTTTGGTGATGAGATTGATGTTATTAATGGACTTACCGAAGGAATCTATAGTCTGAAAATAATGTTTAGTATTACCGGACTCGGAATTCCCGGAAAAACTACAGATGGGCCATTTACGGCAACATTTACTCTGGAAGTTACTATTCCCGAAGATCCTGAAATAGTTTTTGCTAATCTTCAATATCCCGGAAGTGCAACAATTAATGTTGGAGGAAGTGTTGATGTTCTTGCTCAGGTAGATGTGCAAAATGCTATAATAGACCCTGCCAATGGTGTTGATGGTTTGCAGGTATGGATAGGTTACAACAATGACAATACTAATCCTTCAACTTGGACAAACTGGGTTGCTGCTTTTTATAATGGAATTAATGAATATACTGACCGTCCTGAATATCAAGGTAATATTGGTTCGGAAATTATTGAACCGGGAACATACTTCTATGCAAGCAGGTTTAAACTCAATGACGAGGCTTATGTTTATGGTGGTTATAACGTTATGGATGGTGGTTTTTGGAATGGAACAACTAATGTGTCAGGTGTCTTAACAGTTAATCAGTCCGCTGTTACATTCCCCGTAACGTTTACGGTAACAAATAATAATATGGATGTCATTGAAGTATATATAAAAGGAGATTTTAATGAATGGACTGATGTTTTAATGGACAATGCTTCTGATAATATTTGGGAATCCACGTTTTATATACCGGCAGGTACTTATGAGTGGGGTGTTTCCGATCAAAATCTTGATTGGTTGTTGCCTCAGTTTCAAAACCTTGAATTTACAATAGATGCAGAAGGTAATATAACCGGAGAAACTACTTATACTATTCCTCCAACTGTCTACGTTGAGCTAATATCTGTCATAAAACCGAATATTTATCCTAATCCTGCTAGAAATTATTTTATAATTGAAATGGATTGGAATATTGCAGAATTAATTAGAATACTCGATGTTAGCGGCAAAATTGTTTTAGAGAAAACTGTTTCAAATGAATCAGACTTAAGGTTTGATACTTCCGGTTTTAGGCAAGGTTTCTATTTTGTTGATATAAACACAAAAGATGGAAGGTTTGTTTTGCCTCTTATAGTTAACAAGTAAGCATATTAAAGCTGCCTCATATTTATCATAAAGGTTATGAGGCGACATTTTTTAAAAATTAAAAACAAGACTATGAAGAAAAATATTTTGATTGTTTCGTTGATTATTTCATTTTTGATAATAACAGTTTTTCCGGCTCGTTCTCTGTCTCAGATTTATCCTCCTGACGGAGTTCGTATGCCCGGTGCTTGGAATGGATGGACAAATACTGCAGGCATGGGTGGTAGTTTTGATCTACAAAGAATTTCTTCCGGTACTTTAAGATGGCAAACAATATTTCAGTACACCGGAACTACCGGCTCGCAGGAGTTTAAGTTTGTAAGTACTAGCTTTAGTGACCCATGGGGAAATCAGTGGGCAGCTAACACCAATGTAGGGCTAAATAGCTTGCAAGATTTTACTTATGGAACTCCCAGCGACCCAAATAACAGCATTACTGTTACACAAAATAAATGGTACACTGTTGTTTTTGAAGATAGTGGATATGAAAATACAAAAGCTGTTTTTATGGAAACTGATTCTCAGCCGGTTAATATAACCGCTGTCGGTCAAACACCTCCGCTTGTTGAAGCAACTGATAATGTCCTTATAACTGCAAATTTGTCTGCCTCTACTTCTGCGCAGGAAATTTTATATCTCAGATACACATCAGATGATTGGACAAGTTCCGTGGCTGTTGAAATGGATAAATCCGGAAGTCAGGCAACAGCTACAATACCGGCATTCCCATCCGATACAAGAGTGGAATATTATATCTTCAGCTCTGTGGTGTCAGGATTGTCTTCTAATTATGATCTTCTAACGATTAAGTTTAACAATAATAGTGGAAGTAATTACCATTATATAGTAGATCAAGAAATTAGCTGTGGCCAGGAAACAAGTCTAATTACAACCGACCCTGCTTTTCCAAGGGAGAACGCGCCATTAACAGTATATTTTAATGCAGAATTTGGCAACGGTGGCTTGTTTGGATATACTGGTGATGTATATGCCCACACAGGAGTTATAACCAATCTGAGCACTAGTAACACAGATTGGAAATATGTAGTTACTCAATGGGGTGAAAATACTCCTGAAACTTTGCTTCAGAGACTTGGGCCAAATATGTATTCATTATATATTGAAGACATTCGTGAGTATTATAATGTGCCAACAGCAGAAGATATTCTTAAACTTGCCTTTGTTTTCAGAAGTGATGAAGAAACAATAGATGGATACTATCTTGAGCACAAAACCTCATCGAATTCTGATATTTTGATTGATGTTTATGAATTATCACTAAATGTAAAAATCCTAAGTCCTTCAAAAAGAGAACCCCTTGTTAGTCCTAGCCAATTAATTCCGGTTTGTGTTGAGGCATTGGAAAATGAAACTTTGGAGCTTTATCTTAATGATAATTTGCTATTGACAGATGAAACATCTTCATTGACTTACCCTCTCGTTACGTCGGAATTGACCCCCGGTACTCACTGGATAATTGCAAAAGCAATTAGTGGAGCGAATACAGTTTACGATTCTACTGCTATATATCTTAGGGGGCCGGTTGTTGAAGCTCCTTTGCCTGCCGGAGTTATTAATGGAGTAAATATTCATGAGGATAATAGCGTAACTTTTGTGTTGCACGACCCGGCCGGGTTTAAAGAATTTGCATTTGTAATCGGTGATTTCAGCAATTGGCAGCCAAATGACGATAATTATATGAAAAAAGACCCTGCAACAAACCGCTTTTGGGTTACTATTTCAGGTCTTGAACCTCAAAAAGAATATGCTTTTCAATACTTCATCGACAATGAATTAAAAATTGCCTGTGCTTACTCTCAGAAAATTCTAGACCCATGGAACGACAGATGGATTTCTGAAACTGCATATCCAAATTTAAAATCTTATCCGTTTGATTTAACTACAGGAATAGTTAGCGTTTTTGAAATTGACAGGAATCCATATCAATGGGAAATAGAAAACTTTATACCTCCAGCAATTAATGCTACTCAGCCTAATCTTGTCATCTATGAATTGCTGATTCGTGATTTTGTAGAAAGCAGCTCTATTTTGGAAGCAACAGAAAAACTAGACTATCTCAAAACTTTGGGTGTTAATGCTATCGAACTGATGCCTATAATGGAGTTTGACGGCAACGATAGTTGGGGATATGCACCAAACTTTTTCTTCGCTCCTGATAAATATTATGGAAACAGACATGCTTATAAAAAATTCATTGACGAGTGCCACAAAAGAGATATTGCCGTTATACTCGACATTGTGCCAAATCATGCCTTTGGGCAAAATCCTATGGTAATGATGTATTTCGACCATGACGCGGGATCTTGGGGCCAGCCGGCAGCAAATAATCCTTGGTTTAATCCCCAGGCCACTCATCCTTACAGTGTTGGATACGATTTTAATCATGAAAGTCCTCATACAAGAGAGTTCTTTAAAAAAGTGTTTGCATACTGGCTTGAAGAATTCAAAGTTGATGGCTTTAGAGTCGACTTGTCGAAAGGGCTTACTCAAAACAATTCCGGCGATGATTTAGGCGCCTGGAGTGCTTATGACCAGTCGAGAATTAATATTCTAACGGATTATTACAACCATATTAAATCAGTTAAACCATCAGCTTATGTGATATTAGAGCATTTTGCCAATAATGATGAAGAAGTAGTTCTTGCAAATGGTGGTAATTTGATGTGGGGAGATATGAATGGTCAGTTTAATCAAAATACAATGGGGTGGAATTCTAATCACGATTTTTCCTGGGCATACTTTGCTATTAGAGGATTTACATATCCTAATTTAATCCCATATATGGAAAGTCATGATGAAGAGAGATTAATGTATAGAAATTTGGAATATGGCAACACAGGAGCTAATACCTTAGAAGGTGCATTGCAAAGAATGGCAGCAGCAACTGCTATGTACATGACTATTCCCGGACCTAAAATGATTTGGCAGTTTGGTGAGCTTGGCTACGACTATAGTATTAACTATTGCCCCGATGGAACAATTAGTGGCGAATGCAGAACATCAAGAAAGCCTGTTCGTTGGGATTATCTTGATAATCCTGACAGACAGCGACTCTTCCTTTCGTATGCTGCTATGATAAAACTAAAAACTGAACATGAAGCTTTTCGCCTAGGAACTTTCACTCAAGATCTCAGTGCTCTGGGAAAAAGAATGTGGATAGCACATTCAAGTATGAATGTATCTGTCTCAGCTAACTTCTCAACTACAGGGTTTAATATGCAACCCGGTTTCCAAAATACCGGAACATGGTATAATTACTTTACCGGAGAAAGCTTTGAAGTTACCGACATGGGCGGACATACAATTTATTACAACCCCGGCGATTTCTACGTATTTGTTAATCAGAATCTTGGAAAGCCTTTCTTTGATGTTGGCGTAAAGGTTATTTCTGATATAGACGAATCTCCAATCGAAAATGCAACAATTGACTTTGGTGTAGCAGGGATGAGAATGTCTGATGTGAATGGGGAAGGAGCTTTTGTGGCAATGCCCGGAGATTATACTCTTACTGTTACAAAATTTGGTTGGGAAACATATACTCAAGTTGTAACAATTTCTCAAGATTTGGATATTGTTATTAGAATGTTTGAAGCCGAAATGCCCGATGTCTTTAATGTTACTTTCAATGTTGATATGTCGCAAGCTGAAGAATTTGTAGCCGGAACAGATAAGGTTTATATTTCAGGAATTCCATCATGGATACAACCGGGAAATGACCCAAGTCTTGAACTTTCAAGAATAGACGAATCGTTGATTTATACAATTGCTTTCGAACTTGAGGCCGGCGACTATGAATACAAATATTTTATGAATGCCGGATGGGATGGTGGTGAATGGGAAGGTGAACCAAATAGAGAAATTACGGTAGAATCTGATATTGTTATTAATGATGTTTTCGGAGTGCTGGATGATGACGACGATAATAGTATTTCAAATTTTCTTGATAAGGATGATGTTATAATTTATCCTAACCCTACAAATGGGATTTTATACATAAATAAACCCTATAATTCCATTGTGTTAGTTTATGATATTAATGGAAATCGCCTTTTTGAAAATTACTCCACTGATGAAAGTATCAAAATTGATATGAATAATATTAATAGTGGGTTGTATTTTATTAAGATAGTTTCCGGAAAAAATGTAATTGTCAAGAAGTTAATTAAGAACTAGGCTTTCTGTTTTTTATGAGGCTGCTTAATTTGAATAAAATTATAAGCAGCCTCATTTTTTTATTCTCCATTTAATTGCATAATTTTGTGTGAATTTGATAAAGGTTAAAACCAAATGAATATGCAAAAAACTGTTACCATTAAAACCTACCAAAGAGAATGTCTTGTTGATATTACACGTGAGCTTGTTGATTTTGTCAGTAAAAGCGGTGTTGATAGTGGTCTTGTAAATGTTTATGCTCACGGGGCAACAGCAGCTATAATGATTCAGGAAAACTTTGATGAAAGTGTGCAGAAAGATATGGTAAGATTAATGCGTAGAATAGTACCCAGAGGTATTTGGCTTCATGACAGTCAGGATGGAAATGGCGATTCACACCTTAAAGCCGGAATTATAGGACCTTCTGAAACTATCCCGATACAAAATGGAAGGTTAGGGCTTTCTACATGGCAAAATGTATTTTTCTGTGAATTCGACGGTCCAAGAGAAGCAAGGCATGTTTTGGTTACCATAATACCTATTCAGCCCTCAACCTAATCAGGCTTTTTTATATTAAAGCCAATCTCTCCACATACTAGATTATACCTAAGTAAATTTAACCTAATACCATTTATAAGGGTTATTTATAATGTAATCTGAAATCCTTTGGTATTTCGTGTCCCTGAGTTTTAAAATATTATAGAGCTGTATTTATTGTAGTGGGGAATTAATGTAATTTCATAAAAAACCTATTATTGGAGTTTTGTTTTTTGTAACATCAGAAAAAATATTCCAAGTTTTATTAGAATGGAATCACTCATTGAACAAGATATTTTATAGAGTGTTTAATAACAAAAATGACATTGATATGAATAAAGCATATATAATTTCTATTCTAAGTATGTTTGTTTTTCCTGCGATGATTGCTGCTCAGACTTATGATATCGCTGATAAATTTTGGGAAGAAGCAAATGCTCAAGTTGATCAAGGCAATTATCTTAAAGCTGCTGAATTATTTGAGCTTAGTGCAGAAGCAGAAAGAATTTGCGAACACCCGAGAGAAGAAGATTTGTACTTATCACTGAGATATGCCGGAGTGTATTATAATTGGTCGCGCAATTATAACAAAGCATTAGATCTGGCTATGGAAGCAACTTCCCTAAGTTTGAGACTCTATGGTTTAGACCACGAGAATTTCAGAACTATATATAATGATGTTGGTAATAATTTATTTAGTTTGGGGCTTTATAATGATGCTATTAGGGTTTTTAATGAAGTAATAGAATTTGATAAAAAGAATAATTTGGAAAATTCCCATGCGCATTATGAAGTTTTAAACAATATTGCAAATAGTTATTATTTCATTGGTCAATATGAAATTGCAGCTCCGTTTTATATTAATCTTATAAATCTTACTAAGGAAAGTGATGTCAAAAAGGAGAATTATGCAATTTACCTTCTTAATGCAGCAAACAATTTTAAAAGAATGGTGCTTTATAAAAAGGCATGGGAATATTATCTTGAAGCAGAGCTTGTTGCAAAAGAAATTTATGGTTCAGATCATATAAGGTTTGCATTTTTTGTGAATGAGCTTGGGTTGTTTTATTTGGAAAATAAAGTCTTTCATTTGGCAATTAGAAAATTCCGCGAAGCTGCCAATATAGCAGAAAATACCCTTGGGAAAAACAGCGTGGATTATGGCAATTACTTGCATAATCTTGCTAATGCATATGCGCAGAATGAAGATCTTGAGCTTGCTCTTCCGTTATACTTTGAGTCTGCCGAATTATCCATAAGTAATTTTGATAGTAACGAATATACCGCTATTATAAGATTGAAAAACTTTGCAGCGTTTTTAAATATAACAGGTGATTATAATAATGCAGTTATTTTTTACGAACAAGCACTTGAGCTTTACAAAGGTTTCATAGGAAGCTATAATGTTGGATATTTAGAATTGGTGATAGAAATTGCAGATTTTTATAAAACTAATGGAGATAAAACCAAAGCTCTTTCTTTTTATCAGGATTTATTGCAGAACTTTGACTTTAGCAGAATCAATGACTTTAATACATTTAATGAGGTGTTTTACAGTTTAATGATGCTAAATGAAAGCAATCTATTTGAGCAAGCATTGGCATTTTATGATAAATCATACAATCTACTACTTGATAAGCTTACAGAAGGACTCAAATTATTCCCTGAAAAGGAAAAAGCTTTATTTGCAAACACGGTATCTCATAATTTTGAAATTTATCAGAGTTTCTTTTTTAGAAATAAAGATCATCCTGAGTCTGCCGGAAAAGTATTTGATATTGAGTTGGCCTCAAAAGGATTGGTTTTGAATTCAGCTCTAAATGTAAAAAACATTATTTACTCGTCTGATGATGATTTTTTAATTAATTACTATGAAGATTTGATGAATGTGAAGGAGTTTTATACCTATAAAACAACGTCTTCGGTTATTGAAAGGCAAGAAAGTCTTAAAACGATTGAAGAAATTGAATCCACAGTTACATATATTACATCAGGAAGCCCAAAATATAATAGTATCGGAAAAACCAGATGGGTTGATATTAAAAATGCGTTAAAGAAAAACGAAGTAGCAATTGAATTTTCTGCATTCAATTACCATAATGGAAATAGCTGGACAGATAGCATAATTTATACTGCTGCTATTTTGAAACATGGTGATATAAAGCCACATATTGTTTACTTATTTGAGCAAAGGGAAATTGATAATTTATTGGTTAAGGGGAGTAATGCGCTGGCTGTTAATGCTTTGTATCGCGGGGCATTTGCTCACAATGATGATTATATTGATTATAGTACCAATTTATATAGTTTGTTATGGAAGCCATTTGAATCTTTAATTCCCGATGGAAGTACTGTTTTTTATTCACCATCAGGGATATTACACCAAATTGCTTTTTCTGCAATACCAGATGATAATGCAGATTTATTATCAGACAAATACAAGCTTATGCGGGTTGGGACAACAGCATACATCATAGAAAGGGATACTTATTCTAAAATAGGCTTTGCGTCCATTGCCTTGTTTGGTGGCATAAATTATGAAAGCATTGATAATGCGCCCTACAGTGGTTATTGGCAGTATTTACCGGGTTCACTTTTTGAGGTTGAAGCAATTGAATCACTTGCAAGTAATAATGAGGTTGAAAGTCAGGTATTTATTGGAGAAAATGCACTGGAGAGTAGCTTCAAGAGCCTTAATGGCCGTGTATCTGCTGATATAATTCATGTTGCGTCTCATGGCTTTTTTTATCCAAATCCACGAAAAGCCGAAGAAGCCATTGATTATACCTTAAATCAGGGTCATGTTTACTCAAAATCAGACAATCCTTTAAACAGGTCAGGATTACTATTTGCCGGTGCTAATGCTAACTGGGGAAAAGCAACACGAGAAAACACAGAAGATGATGGGATTCTAACAGCTACAGAAGTTTCAAACCTTTATTTTGGGAATACAAAACTTGTTGTTTTGTCTGCATGTGAAACCGGATTAGGAGATATTGAAGGAAATGAAGGAGTTTTTGGCTTGCAACGTGCTTTCAAATTAGCAGGAGTAGATTATCTTCTAATGAGTTTATGGAAAGTGCCCGATAAAGAAACCGCAGAATTTATGAAGGTATTTTACGAATCCTTATTTTCAGAAAATTCTATTCTCGATGCCTTTCAAACAGCACAAAAGTATATGAAATCAAAATACCCCAACGACCCATATAAATGGGCAGCATTTGTTTTAATGAGGTAGGGAGTAAAACCCTCATTCTTTCTTGCATCTCTGTTATTTAATCCTCGTAAAATCTGCCCAAATCCGTTGCATCCGTAATATCCGCGTTCCAATTGATTGTAAAAACAATCGAATCATCTGCATTATCCACACCTTTGTGCAAACATTCAAAATCTTATAGCACACGGATGACGCGGATTAGACGGATAATCGCGGATAAAATTATTTGGAATTGAATAGATGGGTAGCCAAAGATATACTGGAGCTATTTAAAAATCACAGAAAAATTTTTGACTTATTAATACAAAAATATGTATCTTTGTACAAGGAAATATAAACCTGATTATGTATTTATTGAAAGATAAATATGAAAAAAGAACTTTTTAAAAAAATCATTCGTGATAATCAGGAACACATTCCTGAACGTATGCCAAGAGAACTTGAATTACCTTTGGATTCATCAAAAATTATATCTCTTATCGGCAGTAGAAGAAGTGGGAAAACAAGTGTTTTTTATTACACAATTCACAAGCTAAGAAAAAGCCTTGCTGCTGAAAACATTGTTTACCTGAGTTTTGATGATGACCGTATGTATGGGTTCTCTCTATCTGATTTTCAGGTTCTACTGGATGCTTATTTTGAGATGTATCCGGCTAAGAAGAATGAAGTGGTTTATTTCTTCTTTGATGAAATTCAAAATATTCCAAATTGGGAGCTGTTTATCAGAAGAATTTATGATACAGAGAAATGCAGAATATTTCTCACAGGTTCTTCTTCAAGGTTGTTAAGTAAAGAGATTTCTACCGGTTTAAGAGGGCGCACAGTTACATATACATTATTCCCATTGAGTTTTTCGGAATTTTTGAGTTTTAAATCTGTAAAACCAGATATATACAGTTCTGCTCAATCAGCCCTGATAAAAAATGAATTATATAATTATATCGAAACAGGAGGCTTCCCTGAGCTACTCTTAGAAAACGATTTAAAAGAAAAGATACTCAGGGAATATATTGATATGATTATATACAAAGATTTGATTGAACGTTATAATGTAAGTAATTTGTTCCTGATAAAGTATCTCGTAAAATACTGCTTCACAAACATCTCTACTCTATTGAGTATTAACAGGGTTTATAATATTCTCACATCAATGGGAAAAAGTGTTTCCAAGAACACTTTGTACGATTATTTTGGCTATTTAGAAGATGCCATGATATTATACCAGATTCCTGTTTTTTCTGATTCTGCTTCTGTTCAGCAACGAAATCCCAAAAAAATGTATGTTGTGGATATTGGGTTGAAAAAAGCAGTTTCTTTTGAGGAAGACAGGGGAAAGGTATTTGAAAATATTGTTTTCAATCAACTTAAAAGAAAGTATGATGATATTTATTATTACAAAAACGAACAGGAAATTGATTTTATATATTTTACCAAAGGAAAACCTCATCTAATAAATGTGTCACACGATATTGATAATGAAGAAACCTATAAAAGAGAATTAAACGGTTTGTTTTCAACCATGAAACAGCTAAAACTGAAGGAAAGTTTGTTAATAACCGATTATTTGGAAAAAGAAGAACAGTATGAAGATGTGGTTATTAGAATTGTTCCTCTTTGGAAATGGTTGATTGTGGAATAAAATTTCGAAATCAAAATAAATGTTTAGGCCGGGCTTGACCGGCCTTTTTGATAATAAATGATGAATTGATAGGGACAGGACTTGGTCTGTCCGCACACGGATGACGCGGATTAGACGGATAATCGCGGATATTAAATCAAAAAGAATTTTAACTACATCAATGCTGAATTAAGAATGTTTAAAGATAATATTCAGCTTTATCATGCAATAGTAAACAGCTCTAAAACCGACCTTGATGATTTGGTGAAGAAAATTATAGATGAGGTGGTGAAGTATGTGAAGTAGTTGTAGCTCATTTTAAAAGAAAATACGGCTCAATATCGTGACTATTTGAGCCGTATTTTTTATATTTTTGAGCCGTAAATTAAAACTATATGATTGATAAAAAGGAATTAGAAATAATTGAGCTTTAAGGAAGTATTTATTGACCAATTTAAATTTGCTGTAAATACTTACTTTTAACAACACAATTAATAAAAACGAGCCACAACAATTACTCTTACGGCATTTTATAACTATGAAGAAACTTTTAGTATATACAGCATTATGTATTTGTAATATTGTATTTACTTCAAATCACCTGATTGCACAAAATGTAAGGCTGGGCTTGCCTGTTGGACATACATTTTTTGTTTACACCGCATCCTTTAGTCCCGATGCCAGAAGAGTACTAACCGCGTCATTAGACAACACAGTAAAAATATGGGACGTAAAAACGGGGAAATTACTTTTAACCATCGATGGGAATAAACAATCTGTTACATATGCCAAATTTAGCCCCGACGGAAGTAAAATCATAACTTCATCAAACGATAATACAATAAAAACATGGGATTCGTTTACCGGAGAATTACTTGAATCGCATCTCGGAAAAATAGTAGGAAGGGATACCATTGACTATAGTTTTGATCTTAAGAAATATGTTACTTGTAAGTGGGGTAATGCCGCAAGAATATGGGATAACGAAACAGGAGAACTTTTAACAACCCTTTCAGGTCTTACATTTGGATTAAATTCAGCATCATTTGGCTTTGAAGATGAAATGATACTTTACATTTCCCGTGATGGTTCTTTAAAGATATGGAGTTTAAATAAGGCAATACTGCAAGGGACCTCCAAGGTCCATTCCGATCAAATCAATTCTTTCTCTTTAAGTCCTGATGGGAAGAAAGTTGTTTCTGCATCAAATGATAAAAAGGCAAAACTTTGGGATATTGAAACAGGAAATCTATTAAGCATACTTGATAATCATTCTCTTGGTGTTATAACCGCTCAGTTTAGTCCTGATGGGAAACTTATAATTACAACATCTTTTGATAAAACTGCAAAAATATGGGATGCAAATAATTACAATCTGTTGGCTACACTTGAAGGGCATGGTAGCGCAGTAAATTGTGCATCCTTTAGTGCTGATGGAAAAAAGGTTGTTACCTCAACCTATCTCGATAGTTCAGTCTATATATGGGATGTTCAGAGCGGAAAATTGCTTAAACAGATTGATGGAATAAATTCTATGGTTTCAACAGCAGTTTTTAATCCTATGGGTGATAGAGTTGCAACTGCCTGCCTTGATG
Source organism: uncultured Bacteroidales bacterium (assembly GCA_964601515.1). GTDB lineage: Bacteria > Bacteroidota > Bacteroidia > Bacteroidales > UBA7960 > PWND01. The sequence goes on from CAZRNU010000029.1 coordinate 13,395, forward strand.
GTACAACCAAAGTATGGGATGTGAAAACAGGTGAATTGTTGCACAGCCTCGATGATAATAACTATTTCATCATCTCTGTTGCTTATAGCCCCGATGGTAATAGCATTGTAACTACATCGTTAGATAATTCGTGTAATATTTGGGATGCAGAGTCAGGTAAACTGGTTACTTCACTTGAAGGGCATAATAAATTTGTAGTATCAGCAGAGATATCCGCTAATGCGGAACAAATCCTTACGACTTCGGGTGATCATACTGCAAAAGTGTGGGATATGAAAACGGGTAAGTTGATTCATACACTTGAAGGGCACACTAGGGAGCTGAATGCTGCAAATTTTTCCAGAGATTCTAAAAGAATTGTTACAACGGGCGATGATCATAAAATTGGGATTTGGGATACTGAAACCGGAGAATTGCTATTACAACTTTTTCAGTTGAAAGACAACGATTATTTGAACCTAACACCCGATAAATACTACTTTGGGTCTCATGGAGCTATCAAAGAACTCTACTGGATCATTGACAACACCAAAATCTACACCTTCGAGCAATTCGACCTCAAATACAACCGCCCCGATATAGTGCTCAAAAGGCTTGGTTATGCCTCGCAGGAACTTATTGATGCCTATTATCAGGCATACCAAAAACGTATCAGAAGGATGGGCTTTACAGAAGAACAACTTAGCGGGGATTTTCATGTGCCGGAATCAGCAATAGAGAATTTTGAATATATGCCTGTTATTGAGTTGGAAGAAATTGAGCTGGATCTGAACTTTCACGACAGTAAATACAATCTCGACCGTTACAACATCTGGATTAATGAAGTGCCGCTGTTTGGCATGCAGGGAAAAAGCATCAGGCATCTGAATACTGATAAGCATTCAGTGAAGGAGATCATCCATTTATCAGAAGGCTTAAATAAAATCCAGGTGTCATGTCTCAATGAAGCCGGAGCGGAATCCTATAAGGAAACAGTAGAAATAACCTACACTCCCAAAGAGCCAACTTCTCAAAAACTATATTTCATAGGTATTGGAGTTGATGAGTATTTGCAACCCGGTCTGAATTTGCAATATTCTGTAAAGGATATTCGGGATCTAAGTGTATCTCTGTTAGAAAAGTATGGCAACGATATTATAATTGACACATTATTCAATCATAACGTAAATAGAGAAAATTTAAAAGCCTTGAAGGAAACATTGCTTAAGTCGGATATTAATGACAAAGTGATAATTTCCTTTTCCGGTCATGGTTTGTTGAGTTCGGACTACGACTATTATCTTGCAACTCATGAAACCGACTTCAGTAACCCTGAAATTTCAAGCATTCCTTATGAAGACTTTGAGTGGCTTCTGGATAGCATCCCTGCAAGGAAGAAACTTTTGCTTATTGATGCATGCCACAGTGGAGAAGTAGATAAAGATGAGATGCTAGCAATGGAGCTTGCAGAAAATGTCAGCGGTGCAAAAGGGGCGAGGATAGAATATAGCTATGAGCCTACACTAGGTATAAAAAACAGTTTTGAACTAATGCAGGAACTTTTCGCCAATCTAAACAGAGGTATTGGAGCTACAGTAATATCGGCTGCTGCCGGCACACAGTATGCCTATGAACGAGGCGATTTGGCTAATGGGGTCTTCACATACAGCATACTGGAGTTGATGAGCCAGAAGGAGGAAATCAGGGTGAGCGAGTTGAAATCGCTGGTTGGCCAACGCGTAGAGGAACTCACCAATGGCATGCAAAAACCCACCAGCCGTAGCGAAAGTTTGGATTTTGACTGGAGGGTGTGGTAATATATTGTGAATTATCTCAATCTTTTGGCTCTATTATAAACACCACAGTTTCAATATGCACAGAGCCTAATGGTAAATTGGATGTTTGAGCTCCACGGGTTGAAACATCTCCGGTTCCCTCAGCTTTATATGTTTCTGCAAAAAGCCTTTGAAATGGATTTGATTCCGGTCCTCTGTGTGTAGGACTATCTCCCCTTGTTTGAACCACCTGTCCCAACTCCATTGGCCTGTCGGATGCTATAACCTTAAAAACTTCAATTCCATATGGAGGAAACAATTCAATTAGTGAAATTTCCCTGCTGTCTCTTGCTTTAAGTCTGTATTCCTGGGGCACACGTCCTCGCTCTGGCACAAGCATGTTTATCTTGTCGTCTGGTTGAATATCCAAAATGGAGAAATAAATATCCTGCCTGCCCATATTTGTTACCCTAATCTTGAAAAAATCACCTTCTTTGAAAACAATGTTTCCCGATTCATCCAGCCTTTCGGCAAGGGGTATTTCTCCTACTTCGATAGTTCTTCTGCCGGCTCGTTGTACTTCAATAGGAATTATTTCTACTGTAACTCTGAGCTTTGGGTCATCAATTTCAAGGTTTCTGATATATTTCGTTATAGAATAATCAATGATTCTTTCCACAACTTCATCTGCAATTTTTTCAATATCATCTGTGTCTGCTGGCTTTGACCATAATTCCTGATCGGAAATTGTGCTAAGCATTAAGTTCGCACCCCTTGTAAATTCATTGCTTTCTTCGAAAATAAGGTCGTAATCACTATCGGAAATAGTAATGCGGGGATTGTTTTTAATGCGTTTTATTATTGCGGATGCAAGTGCAGCGTTTTCAATATCTTTTTTTACTGCAATTGCCAGATTTCCAAAGTTTTGCTCCGTAACAAATATCCATGAAGATTTTGCCAGCTCTTCAGATAGTGGCTCATCAAGCAATACGTCGGCATTGATTAGTTCGGAATGGACCACTGTTCCTACTCTTTTTGGAGTTACGCCATCTGCAAATCTCTCATCAATATCAAAGAATCCTACTTTAGTGCCAACATTTAAGCCATGAAGCATTCCTTTATTTATTGCAACGTTTTTATCATCGAACCATTGAATTACTGTGGCATAATCCGGAGCTCCCAAGATTCTGCCTCCCAGAATCTGTTGGTCAAGTGTTCCTTCTGCTTGTGGAACCTGCCTTGGGGCAATGCTTGCCATTTCAATTTTAATACGGTCAAATAGTCCCTGGTATGTGTTAGATGGACTGGTAGAAGCAAATTCTTTGCTGAAAGCATACGTTAAAGAACCTACAAAAGTATTGTCGGGTTGTTTATATTCATAATTTAACTGATGTGATGCAGCTCCATAAAAGCAAGCCATTGGAGCCAGATCTTCTCTTTCAAAATATAAACCAAACTTATTTGATTGTTCACCTTGTTGTTCTGGTTTATATGCGGGTTCCTGAAATGCTTCTCCGGTACCGCGAACTTTTGCCTCTCCTCTTGTCGATGTCCCGGAATGGCAAGCGTCTATAACAACCAAAATATTTCCTGAAGGGCCGGCATTTTTCCTTAACTTTTCCAGATATTCTCCAAGAAGATCATCTCTGAAATGATTTTCCCCCTCATAAACTCCGGGAGTAAACCTCAAGTGTGCATCAATTGGAATTAAAGCTTCATCATATCCGTCTATCTCATCTCCATTATCATCTTGAATTTGTTGCCCGTGTCCGGAAAAATGAAAATAAACTACATCTCCTTTCTTTGTCTTCTTTATTAAATCCTCAAATGCTTTTTTCATTGTTGATTTATCAGCATCCATCACTACTTCAATATCTATGTCTTTAAATCCCTGACTAATAAGAGCTTCTTTTATAATTGGGACATCATTAGCAGAAGAAATGGGCGACCATCTTGTTGTCTGAAAGTCATAATTGCCATTAGCAATTATTAATGCTCTTTTCTGCTGAGAAAAGGCATTACTATATGATAACAGCATCGCAAAAACAAGAAGTAAGAGTTTGGATTTATGATTTTTCATTTTTATACAGTTTTAATTTAATAGTCCGAAGTTCTTGGTCATTAATCAATATCTAATTTATATCGATTTTCCGCTTTTCCCTATTTCCTTATTTCCCTAATACCTAATACCAAAGTAATAGTTTCTTTGCATTATTGCTGTTGGCAAAATCTACTCTTAGTTTTTCGGGGCTGGCCTTTGGATTGCTGCTGCTTACAACGAATATATCGTAAAAGCCATAAAGACCATTAAGTCTGAATGCTGCTCCTAAGTCACTAAGATTATTAATACGCCATAGCGACCTAAAGTTATCTTCGCTTACTCCCACAGAGATTACTACATAGTTTTGTTTTGTTGTTATTCCACTGCTTGTGCTTCCCGGCTTTTTGTTTACCGCAACGCTATGCTCAATAACAGACAAAACAACCTGATTATCTTGCATGTTTAAACTTATTCTGCTTTCCGATTCTACAACATGACGGGCAATTTGTTCATGTCGTTGTGCGTTAAGCTCAGAAGTTTTTATTTGTACGTTTTGCGTTGTGCCTGCCTTAGAAATAGTTAAAGTAACATTTTGATCGGGTTTCATCTTTTCAAATTCACCCAAAGCTTCTTCTAAAGATTTAACATCTACTCCATTAATTTTTATAATACTGTAACCAATCTTATCTGATAATGCAGAAAATGCAGGAGATGCTCTTAAAACTGCACTAATTACCGGGTACTCATCTTGAAGTTTCCATGATGGAGACAATGTGTAATTGTCGTATTGTGTAGTATATGTTTGAGAAAGTTCAATTCCAATATAAGCCCTTTTTACTCTTCCGTTATTGTTAATAATATCATCAATTAGTCTGTTGCTCAATATTGCTTCAAGAGCAAAATTTATCTGTGGTTGCCATAGTGGAGAGCTGCTTGTCTCTGCAAATGCGATTTGCGAATTAATCCCAACTAATTCTCCTTTGGTGTCAACCAATGGTCCGCCGCTATTACCCCATATAACTGTTGCTGTAGTTTGCAAAAATCCAAATTTCCCTGTGGCTCCGCCTCTTACTCTGTTTTTTGCACTAATTATTCCATCAGATACTGTGTATGGATATTCTCCAAGAGGGTTTCCGATAGCATAAACGGGTTCACCTACGCGTGGTTCTGTTAGGCGAATTTTTAATGTTGAAATTTCTTTTCCCGGAGGATCAATAAACTCTAAAACAGCTATATCATAGAAAGTATCTCCGCCAACAACACGGGCTTCATATTTACTTCTATTAATAGTGTAAACGTAGATACTACCTCTTTCAGAAGAAGCTTGCTCAATAACGTGAGCATTTGTAATCACATATTTCTTCTTGTTTTTTTCAATAATAAAACCTGAGCCTGAACTCTCAGCACTGCCTAAGTCAAGAATTTTCTCATAGGCCTCATCGGCGGCACCCCTGTAGCCTAAAATTTGTCTTGTAGCCTCAGTTTTATTAACAGCCACTGTAACTACCGATGATAAAACTCTTTCAAGCATATCCGGTGTAGCTTGCCCCATAGCAATTGTTATTGACAAAACAGCTATTGAGAAAAAAGCAAATCTTTTCATTTCTTTATGTTTTTAATGATTTATTTAATATAATTCATTACAATAAGCTTCAATTAGACTTGGAGCCATAAAATGCTCTAACTCCAATGCTTTGTTAAAATCTTTGCAAGCATCTATCAGCCTGCCTATTTCACTGTATGCGTAACCTCTGTTTATGTACGCGATAGCGTAATTATTATCCAATTCAATTGCCTTGTTATAATCAACAATAGCATCATTGTACAATCCAAGTATTGCTTTGTTTATTCCTCTGTTGTTATAAAAAACAGGTTTTTCTTCAATCAGAATTGCATTTGAATAATCTTCAATTGCTTCTTGAGTTAGTCCAAGATTATCTTTGGCCAATCCTCTTCTAAAAAATGCATCTGCGTATTGTGGGTTTTTCTCAAGCGCTGTATCGAAGCAAGTAATTGCAAGCTCGTATTGTTTCACTCTCATCAACCCCATTCCTTTATTAAAAAGTTCTTCGGCCGATAAGTGATTCAAATCGTCACTCGACTGAGAATAAACAGATGACAATAATTGGGTGCAAATAATTATTATGGTATATGTAAGTTTCATTATTCATTGTAATCCATTAATTGAAAAATGGGGAAGTTTAACTTCCCCATCTTTCAATTAATATTATTCAAAAAACTACCTTTCGATTTTTAATGTCCATTCACCATAACAATCACGTTTGATAGGACCCCAAGTTAATCTGCTGCCATCATCAAATTCTGCAACTGCATAAGCTGTAGTTTCTCCTGCTCCAACGGTAACAGCTCCGTCACCCCATGGGCTAACATAGCCTTGGTAACTGCCATCTACATAACATTTGAGGTAAAGGTTTGTCCAATTGTCAAAAATAACTTTGCAATAAGAACCACGAGTAGGCTCACCACCTTTGTATTCAGGTTGAAGTAGGCCTTCTGCACTATTAGCTGAGTTTAGAACTTCGTTTTTAATGATGTTTGGATCATCACCACTGCGAGATTTTGTTCCTGTTAATGACGTTACGGATTGTGCACTTGCTGAGATTACAAATAATAATGCTACAGCAACTAGTAATAGTTTTTGTTTCATAAAGAATGATTTTTTTGTTAATGAATTATTATGTAAAAAAGTGCTTTAAAGTTAATAACATATATTATCAAACGTTAAAATCAGGTTGATTTTTTAAAAAAAAAATTGCTTATCGAAAAATATTTTGTTGTGTATTTTATAATATGCAGTAATTCAGAGTGTTAAAAAAGAAGAGTTTTGTTTGTAGAAAAGAATATTTTAACAATTATCCAAGTTATGTTTTATTGAATTTTGCATCAATTGTTTTTATAAAAGTACTCCGCCACTTCATAATATGAAAATCGATTTGGTAACCGCATTCCGTATGGATAAGTTTTTGTTTCTGAAATTGTTTTCAGATGCTCATAAGTTGAGTTAAGTCCGGCATTATATGCTGAAGACATAATCATCAATTTGTTGTGTGGGTACTTTTCTAAAAATGGAGAATACTTTATTTCTGCAAGCTTTATGAAGCAACAAAGATATTTAAGCTGCCAGGATTGTTCCATTAGCCTGTTCAGGCGCTCTCTTCTTATTTGGTGTTGAGAATAAAATTCAGGATACTCTGCAATTTCTCTAAATTCTATTAGTAGCAATGTTTCATGCATAAGTTCTTCTTCCAGCATTTCCACAAAAGAAGGCTTCATTTGAAACCTGCCAATTGAAAAATCTGATGCAGTTTTTCCTCCCATTACATAAGCAACTTCCAATACAGAAGTTTCTGCAAAATCACGAAAACGACTGTAGCGAACTATCTCCGGAAAAACAATTGACATCGCAAGCTTACTGTCAATCCTATATTCTGAAAATATTTTTGTCAGATTGTTCTTGTTTTTGTTAAGGTAGTCAACCGCTTCCTGATAAGAATCGCCAAAAAAATCCTCCGGACTGATATAATCAGTTTTAAATGATTGTAATAATATCAAAATCACTATCAGTATGGAGGATTTTTTCAGCATGGTAATTATTTAAAATCCTAGAAATTCTCTTAAAGAAACGGCGTCTGTTACTTTATACTTTTCAAATGTAAAATCAATTTCAGGATCATTTGTGTTTCTAAGCTCATCTATATCCAATTCTTTAAACTTATCCGCAGGAAAGAACCCAATTTCATTGTCAGAAAGCATTAGTAAAATTCTATGCCCTGATTCAGGATTTATTCTAAGGTCCTTTAATTCTTCAGGTGTGAATTTCATATAGCCGCTGTTATCTCCAAATATAAGAACTACATCATTAGTGTTTTTAATGGTATTATCCACAATAATTTTTGGTATAACTCTAAACCAATTGTCCATTCTTAACAAAGCATCAAAATTAAATGTTCCAAGCTGATTCAATGAAAATGCTCTATAGGTTTCTGCCATTGCGTCTACTTTTGCTTGCTCTGCAATTAATTCTTCCATAGCTTTATCGTAGTCTTCTTTCCATTTTTCAGGAGATAATTTAAGAAGATTTTTTAATGGGATAACTGGTTCTACAACTTTTGTAAAAGAACGCTTGTCGCTATGTGTAAAGGTGATACTAATTTCATTGTTCTCTAAGTATTTGAAACTAAGGTTGGTTATGTAATACTGTCTGTTTTTTGAATTATATGACCAATCAGGATAAAAATCTTTTAACCAGCCGGGAAAAGCTTTTCCGTCTTTATCTTTCCAAAGCAATTCAGCAGGATGATAATATGCTCTCTGAAATCTTACATCACCTGCAAGCTTGTAGTCAAGCATTCTAACATTATAAGCTTCAAGTTTTTTTCTTACATTTTTATCTTCGCTGTGATTATAAATTTTGTCTCGATCGTTATTAAAGAAAATATCAAGAAAACCGTAATAGCTAAAAACGAAGTATTCATCACCCATGTATAGTTTGGGTGCTTTGCTTTCAAGCTCAAGTCTTGCCTGAACTTTTTCTGAATTTATTGCAGTTTCAGGAAGATCTACCCATCGCCATTCGCCACTTTCTTCATCCATAATGAAAAAGCTGTAATGATCTCCCGGGTACTTAGAACCGAATCTTATATCAATACTTTTATCGTCCGCCAATTTAAGCTCTTCACCATTTTGATATGCATAAATTTGAAACATTCCCGCTGTTTGAAAATGTCTTTGCTCTCCCATTGAGTTAAAATCCATGGTAATTCCGGCAAGAAAGATATCCAACCCATCGTGAAATTCCCTGTAATGCAATTCATATTCCCCGTCAATCGGTTTGCCGTCTTTAGATTTCATTGCGCCGGCAGGAATAAATATCATCGTTTCACTTTCAAGAATAAGTAATGTGTCTTTTAATGGATTGATGTTAAAAACTGTCATTTGTTTTTCCAGTCCCGGAAGAGGAGGAGTAGGAGTCCAGAATTTCTCTTTTGAGCATGATGCAAAGAATGAGGCAATAATTATAACTACTGCCACAAGTTTTATGTGGTTCTTCATAGCAAATAGATTTTTTGTGAATAATTAATTGGATATTAATTGAATAACAATAATCATTACTAAATTATTGTTTAAAATCTAATTCGCAACAAAAAAATTCTTTAACTCACCCCTTAAACACGGAACTTTCTGCGTGTTTACGAATTTAATTTAAATAAAAAGAGGAGTATTTTACTACTCCTCTTTTCCCATTTTATTAGTCAATTATCATTTCAAACGGAATCCTGGCAATTATTCCGGTAGATTCTTTTATGTTTTGCAATTGCTTATAGAAAATGTAATCATCTCCCAACTGTTTTTTAATCAAGTATTCTCTTACTCCACCCATATCTGCTAATAACATTTCAATGAAAGTTTTCTGTTTTGGATATTCAATGATTCTGTATTTTTCCAACTCTGCGAGCTCTGCTGCAACCTGAATTGCATATTCAATTCCTCCGAAATCATCAATAAGACCAATATCTTTTGCTTCAGATCCTGTCCATACTCTTCCCCGACCTATGTTATTAACAGTTTCTTTTGGTAAATTTCTTCCTTCGGAAACGTGGGTGATAAAAGTATCATAAACTTCGCCTATCATCTCTTGTATAAGTTCTTTTTCGGTTGCAGTAAGAGGTCTTTCTGTTGCCCCAAAATCTGAGAAAGTATTAGTTTTAACATTGTCGAATGTAATACCAAGTTTTTTGTTAAATAAGTCTTTCATGTTTGGAATCATTCCGAAAACACCTATTGAGCCCGTAATTGTTGAAGGGTTGGCAATGATTTTATCTGCAGCAACGGCAACATAGTAACCGCCGGATGCAGCAACATCTCCAAAGGAAGCAACAACAGGCTTAACTTCTGCTGCAAGCTTAATTTCTCTGAGCATTACATCGGAAGCTAAAGCACTGCCACCACCTGAGTTAATTCTGAATACAATAGCCTTAACTTTTTCATCTAGTCTTGCTTCCCTAATAGCTTCAGCAATTCTGTCAGAGCCCATCGTGTAGTCGCCTCCTTCGCCACTTATAATATTGCCCATTCCGTAAATAACGGCAATATAATCTTTAGCACCAACATTAAGTAATTCTTTTGGCATTGGGGCATTTTTATATTGTGCATAAGTAGCCAGGTTAATTTTATCTTTCTCTCCCAATCCAAGTTTCTGACGGATAATGTCCATTATTTCATCTCTATGTTTAATGCCATCAATCATACTGTTGTCAAGAGCTAAAGAAGGCTTCCTGGTTAGCAGCCCGTTTGCAACATTATTTATATGATTTAATGAAAGATTTCTGCTTTTTGAAATGTCGTTTGTAATGCTATTCCACATTGAGCTTGCAATTGATTGCATTTGCTCTCTGTTTGCATCACTCATTCTTTCCAGATAGAATGGTTCTCCGGCACTTTTGTAATCCCCGTGTTTAATTACTTGTGCTTCAACGCCTATCTTTTCTAGTAAGTTTTTGAAAAACATAGATTGCATGTTTAAACCACTGAAATCTATCATTCCAACAGGATTAAGATAGACTTCATCTGCTACACTTGCCAAGTAATAGGCTTTTTGTGAATAGCTTTCGCCATAGGCAATGATAAATTTTCCTGATTCTTTAAACTTTAGCAGTTCATTGCGAATTTCAGCAATTGTTGCATACCCTCCATTAATTCCTGTCATATCAAGAAATATACCCTTAATATTAGTATCAGCTGCGGCCTTTTTGATATTTTTCAACATATCATTTAACCCAATAGCAGATTGAGGTTTACCCGACATAAAATCGAAAGATTCGAAAGGATTATCACTCGATCTATCTACAATCTCGGATTCAAACTTTAATTGTAATACTGTATTTTCAGTAACATCAAATGCTTTTTCTGTTCCAATTGTACCAATTAAACTAATCATTCCGAAAAGCATAATTAAAGGAATAAGAAAAATTAGAAATGTGCCTAGCATGGAGGCAAACATAATTTTAAAGAACTGTTTCATGGTTTTTGTTTTAAATTTATAATGATTTAAATTAACATACAATATTAATAAAATTTGAGTTAATAAGTTTGTTGAAAAACAAATTTTGTATTAACAATTATTTTTCAGACTTTTGCTCATCTTTTTTTGGCAGTTTGAGCGTATGAATAAAGTTTACATCTTGTTGGGAGGAAATCTTGGGAAAGTTCCGGAGACAATTTCTAAATCTATCGAAAAAATCACTGAGCAGGTTGGTTCTTGTTTAAAGCGCTCAAATATTTACGTTAGCGAACCTTGGGGTTTCAAATCAGAAGACTATTTTTATAATCAGGCTATTATTATTGAAACTGAACAAAATCCGCATTTGGTTTTGGAAAATATTCTTTCCATCGAAAAGGAAATGGGCCGTAAACGCATTAAAAACAAAAACAACTACATTTCAAGAAATATTGATATAGATATTCTGTTTTATAATGATATGATTCTCGATAGTGAGGATTTGTCAATTCCTCATCCTCTAATGCATCTAAGAAGTTTCGCTTTACTGCCTATGGTTGAAATTGCCCCGGATTTTGTTCATCCAGCATTCGACAAAACTATAGTAGAAATTCTTTCAGATTGCGAAGATGTGTCGTATATTAGAAAACTTAAACAGCACGACCCCGGTTATATAATGTCATAATTGGTATGATGCTTTATAACTACATATCAGTTGAGGGTAATATAGGTGCCGGAAAAACAACCTTAAGTACAAAAATAGCCGAACGTTTTAATGGAAAATTAATTCTTGAGCAATTCGAGGATAACCCTTTTCTTGCTAAGTTTTATGAAAATCCTGATAAATATGCTTTTCCTCTTGAATTGTCGTTTCTTGCTGAAAGATATCAGCAACTGAAAACCGAGCTCGCAAATCAGAATCTGTTTCACGATTTTACTATCTCTGATTATTTTCTTAATAAATCTTTGATTTTTGCCCGCAAAACCTTGAACGATGATGAATATCAGCTTTTCTGGAAGTTGTTTTCTATAATGGATGCTAATCTTCCCAAGCCTGATCTTTTAGTTCATCTTTATGTTGGAGTAAACAGGCTTCAAAGTAATATCAAGAAAAGAGGACGCACTTATGAGCAAAAAATTCCCGACGAATATTTATCAAAAATCCAGGAAAGCTATTATGAATATTTAAAGCAACAGAAAAATCTTAGAATATTGGTTCTTGAACTCAATGAAATAGATTTTGTTGCAAATTCCAAACATTTTGATCTTATCCTCGACAAAATTAATAAGGAATATCCAATTGGAATGACAATCGTAAGTTTATAAAAAATATGTGCAAAAAAAAGCCGGACTAGATAGTCCGGCTTTTTTTGTTTTGGTAGTATGCTTATTTTACTATATCCTGGAATTCAGCCTGGTTGAAGAACTTGAAGAATTCAAGATCTTTTGCAGCTTTTTCTTTAAACTTAGGATCTAATTCAATAGCTTTTTTCAAATTATCATAAAGCATATTTGTTAAATCTCTGCGAGCACCTATAATAGCAGCCAAGTAATGCGTTTTGGCTGTTTTTGGAGCACATTCAATGTTTGTAGTTGCAGCAGTTAAGTTTTGATTTAACATATGCGCCAATGCAACGTTGAATGTACAAGTGCGACCTGCATACGAAGAAACAGCAGCAGCATAGTCACCTTTGATAATCATTAAATGACCAATATTGTAATTTGTACGAACACCTTTTCCTTGTGCAGCCTCATAATATGATTTTGCATTGTCATAATCGCCATTCCATGCAGCAACAACGCCTAAGTTATTAAGCACTTGTCCGTTTTCCGGCTCAAGTTGATTCGCTTTTTCAAGAGCTAAAGCAGCATTTTTTGCATCACCTTTTTTCAAATAAGCCCAAGCAAGGTTGTTGAAGCAACGGTAGTTGTCAGAATATAATTCAGTCGCTGATTTGTAAATAGCAAGTTTTGTGTTTATGTCTTCTGTTAAAGTAGCTGCGTAAAGAAGTTCTTTAACATCTAATTTAGAAGGATCAGTTGTAGAAAGTTGTGCAATTTCTTCTTTTGTTTTCTTTGGTTCAAAAGCAGCAACAACTATTTCAGCTTTACGAAGAGGAGCAAGCATTTTTTCAATTTCTGCAAAAATGATTGTCATGTCCTTAATTTTTCTTTCTCTTTCAGCAGGAGAAAGCTGAGAATTGATAACGTTAGCAATAGCTTGTTTGTCCTTAATATCACTAGCATTTAACAAAGTCATAAATCCGTCAAAATCTTCACCTTTTGCAGACATTTTAACTTCAATCTTTTCATCTTTGTATTCTTTTTTAAGAATGTCAGCAATATATTTTTCAGCAGTTTTTGTTCTGTCTGAAGAAAGCTTCTCGTTATAAGCAACTTCACCTTCCGGAGATGCCCATGCATTTACATCTACAGACTTGATTTTCCATCCTTGTTTTAAGAATGTGTTTAGTTCTTCAATCATTTTCTTTGCATCATCGCCTTGATTTAAACCTAATCTCCAATCAAGATTATGCTTCATGTATGCAAAATAAATGTTAGCTTTTTTAGTAATGATGGTTTCCAACTCATATCCATGAGGAAGCAAAGCTAAGTCTTCATCTTTTTCAAGTAATGAAGGAGTAGTAACTGTTCCAAAAGCAACGGCTTGTCTTTCTGGAAGTTCAGTTCTTTTGTCAGGCTTGCTGGCTTTGTAAAGGCTACCTCTAATAACAAGTTCCATGTTTTCCATACCTTCTTCAAAAGCAACTACTTCTGAGAATGGGAAATTGGTTGCAGCACCTTGATTAATAACTTGACCTTCACCCTCTACTTTATCACCACGTAAATGAATTACTGTAAGCTCTTTTTCCATTCCATTGTACTTAAGAACTGGAGTTAGCTCAATTTTTGCACTTTTGTGGAAGTACTTTTCACTAACACGTCCGTCAAATTCAACTGCTATCTCGCCACCATGTGCTTCTAGCGGATTCATTTTAGGTGTGTATTTTACCATTTCATCATAATTGCGTACCATTTTTTTAAGACCGCAACCTGATAAAGCTACTGCTGTAATCATTATTACAGCCATAATTTTTAAGTTGATTTTTTTCATAATTCTCATTTTTATTATTGGTTAATTCGGCTTTTGTTTGTATTTCTAATTGTTTATTGAGTTTACAAATATATATTAAAAATTCTAATTTCAAGAAATATGATGCCGTTTTGTTTTATAAAGCATCAAAAAATCATAGCAAATTTATACTTTTTATACGCTTAGTAGTTGAAATAATAAGCTTTGCAAAGTAAATAACTTTTTTTCTAAGTTTTATTTTTTTTTGCTTTTTATTTTTTGAAGGTAATTTTAAAGAGGTGAAAAATGTATTGCAAAATAATTATTGCGAATTTTTTATTTTATGTTTTGCAATTCAGAAAAATGTTATAAATTTGCACTCCCTTTTGGAAAAAAGGTTTGAGGCCCGTTCGTCTAGGGGTTAGGACGTCAGGTTTTCATCCTGGTAACAGGGGTTC
>CAZRNU010000030.1:0-26764 GCA_964601515.1 uncultured Bacteroidales bacterium
TGTTCATTCGACTTCCTAACCATTCTTGTTAAATTTTTCTTATAAAACTATTCACTTACAACTGCCGACTGCCGACTGCCGACTGCCGACTTACGACTTACGACTTACGACTTACGACTTACCACCGCATCCTTTACTTCAAATATTATGGTTTCTGTTTTGATTTTGGAAAAAATTTTCTTAATTCTTGGCGCATCAGTATCTGTTACGAATATTTGTCCGAAAGTGTTATCGCTAACGAGTTTCATTAGTTGAGAAACTCTGCTTTCGTCCAGTTTATCGAAAATGTCATCAAGCAACATAAGAGGATTAAAGCCTTTAACTTTTTTGGTAAATGCAAACTGAGCTAGTTTTAAGGCAATTATGAACGATTTTTGTTGTCCCTGACTACCGAATTTTTTCACCGGATAATCATTTACTACAAAATCAAGTTCATCTTTATGAACACCTTTAGTTGTGTATTGAGCAATCAGGTCATTTTTTCTGGCGTTTATCAGGCAATTCTCAAAACTATCTATCAGCAAATCAGACTTGTATTCAATGCCTACAACTTCGGTAGCCTGAGTAAGAAATGAATAATACTCTGAAAATACAGGCAAAAACTCTTTAAAAAAGTTCTTTCGTTGTTCGAATATATAATTACCATTGGCTACTAGCTGGTCGTCCCATATTTCAAGTGAGGCTTCGTCAAAATGTCTTTTTTCAGCGAAAGTTTTCAGCAGTGTATTTCTTTGCAAAAGAGCCCTTTTATATTGCAGTAAAAAATGCAAGTAATCTTTGTCGTATTGAGATATTACCCCATCAATAAACTTACGTCTTTCTTCACTTCCCCCAAGCAATAAGTTTGCATCTCCGGGATGCACTAAAACTAAAGGGTAGAGACCAATATGATCAGACAATCTTTCATAAACTTTTTTGTTTCTCCTGAAAACTTTGTTTTGATTGCGTTTCATTGCGCAGTGTAACTCATCTTTAGTGCCATTTAACTGGTACTCGCCCTGAATAGAGAAAAAGTCGAAGTTATGATTGATGTTTTGCGAATCAATTGGATTTGAAAAACTTTTACAAAAGGAAAGATAGTAAATCGCATCAAGCAAATTTGTTTTTCCAGAAGCATTAGCTCCAGTAAAACAGTTCACTTTTGGTGTAAATTCAAGATCTGCTTCCTGATAGTTCTTAAAGTTTATTAATGAAAGATTCTTAATATACATTGGCAATTGCTTTTCACAAAAATAGTCACATTAAAACACTTTTTTTAATAAATCACAAAATATAAGATGTGATAATAGGTTAATAGTCATCATAAAAAATCAAAAAATAAATGCTTTACAAGGCTAATAATTATATTTTTGAAAAGAGCAATCAAACAACTTTTTATAAACCAAAAAGAAAAAAGATGAAAAGATTATTATTGTTGTTAATTCTAATTAGTATGTTAATGTCGAGCTATGCAATTGAAAATAACCCTTTACTAAAAGAGTTTGATACACCATTTGGAGTACCACCCTTTGATCTTATAAAGGAAGAGCACTATATGCCTGCCTTTGAAGAAGCAATGAAGCAACACAAAGCCGAGATTGAGGCAATTATTAAAAACTCAGCAGAACCGACATTCGAAAATACTATATTGGCTTATGATAATGCCGGTGAATTAATGAGTAAAGTTAGCTCTGTCTTTTTTGGATTAAGAGGTGCTAACACAAATGATAAAATGACAGAAATTGCAAGAGAATTAACTCCAAAGCTATCTGCACATAACAATGAAATAAGGCTTAATCAGGAGCTTTTTGATAGAATAAAGGAAGTATATGACAAAAGAAATCAACTGAGTTTGAATGCTGAGCAAATGATAGTTGTTGAAAAGATATACAGGGATTTTGAACGTGGAGGA
Organism: uncultured Bacteroidales bacterium; assembly: GCA_964601515.1. Classification (GTDB taxonomy): domain Bacteria; phylum Bacteroidota; class Bacteroidia; order Bacteroidales; family UBA7960; genus PWND01. Next base: position 1,892 of record CAZRNU010000030.1, read on the forward strand.
GCAGCATTACCTGAAAACAAAAAAGTGAGACTAAAGGAGATTAGTGAAAGAATGTCAATGATTTCACTAACCTTAGGAGACAATCTTCTAAAAGAAACAAACAATTTCAGACTTGTAATTGATAATGAAAAAGACCTTGCGGGATTGCCTGCTCCGGTTATTGCAGCAGCAACAGATGCCGCCAAAACAGCAGGTATGGATGGCAAATGGGTTATTACACTTCATAATCCCAGTTGGATACCTTTTTTACAAAACTCATCAAGAAGAGACCTCAGAGAAAAAGTATATAAGGCTTATTATATGAGAGGTGATAATAACAATGAGTTTGATAATAAGGAGTTGTTTGCAGAGCTTATGAAATTAAGACTGGAAATGGCAAAAATCCTTGGATTTAATAATTATGCTGACTATTTCCTTGATGTGCAAATGGCTCAAAAACCAGAGAATGTTTACAGCTTTTTAAATCAACTATGGGAACCAGCGTTAGAAAGAGCTAAAAGCGAACTTTCTCAAATGCAAAGTATAATAGATAGAGAAGGCGGTAAATTTAAACTTGAGTCGTGGGATTGGTGGTATTATGCAGAAAAACTTCGTAAAGAAAAATATGACCTTGACGATGCTGAGCTAAAGCCATATTTCTCGATAGAAAATGTGAAAAATGGAAACTTCCTGCTGGCTGAGAAATTGTTCGGATTGCAGTTTGTTAAACGTCCTGAAATTCCTGTTTATCATGAGGAAGTTGAAGCTTATGAAGTTCTTGAAGCTGATGGTACACATCTGGCAATTTTATACATCGACCCACATCCTCGTGCCGGTAAAAGAGGCGGAGCTTGGTGTGGATCATATAGGAGCGGCTCTTATAAAGATGGTGAGAGAATTTCGCCTGTTGTAACTATTGTGATGAATTTTACCAGACCAACCGGAGATAAACCTGCCATGCTAACATGGTCAGAAACAAATACTTATTTTCATGAGTTTGGTCATGCTTTGCATAATTTCTTTGCCGAAGGCCAGTATAAAAGAACTGCCAGAAGTGTTCCAAGAGATTTTGTAGAGCTGCCTTCACAGATATGTGAAAACTGGGCGGGCGAACCTGAGATGCTTAAAAAATATGCTTTCCATTACCAAACAGGAGAGCCAATTCCAAGTCAGCTTATCGAAAAAATAAATAAAAGTTCTCACTTTAATCAGGGTTTCAGAACCGTGGAATATGTAGCTGCTTCATTTTTGGATATGGATTGGCATACAACCGACTTTTCAAAAACAGATAAAATAGATGTAAATGCATTTGAAAAGTCGTCAATGAAAAAAATTGGATTGATAGACGAAATAATTCCAAGATACAGAACTACATATTTTAACCATATTTTTGGGACAGGATATGCTGCAGGATATTATGTTTATATTTGGGCTGGAGTTTTAGATTCAGATGCATTTGCTGCATTTAAAGAATCGGGAGATTTGTTTAATCAAGAACTAGCTGCCAAATTCAGAAAATATATACTTGGAGGTAATAACCTTTATGAAGGTATGGATGCGTATGTGAGATTTCGAGGAAAAGAACCTGCTATTGATCCGTTACTTGAACGAAGAGGATTGAAATAGATTAATAAAAAAGAGAGGGAGCAAAACTACTCCCTCTCTTTTTTATTCTTATAACTATTATACCGCTATTTTGAATGCTTCGTTTTTTATTTTCCCGACAATTTCAATGCTATCATCTTCATATTCAATCTTTACAAGTCTAGTGTCAGGATACTTAGTTGAAATTGCAAAATCCAACTCTTCTTCATAGTTTTCAATAATCATAGGTCCTAATAAAACAACATCATGATCGTTGCTCTTAATTGCTTCTGAAATATCTTTAAATTTTTCTACCGTATTTGTGATAGCTATTTCAGGTTCGTTTTTAAGCATGAAAACAATACCTTGTAGCATTATATCGCTGTTTTCAATTACTAGGACTTTTATCTGTTTCATGATTTTATACTTTAGCAACTCAAAGTTAAAATATTGACCCTGCTAAAAACACAGTATTATTACTTGAAAAAAAATTGCGGAAAATCGGAAGTTTTATTGTGGAAACACTGAAACTTGAATAAGTAATTTGCGAAAAAAAGGCTATCTCAATTTTTGAGACAGCCTCCTAATGAATAGATTATATGCCGTTTTTAAATGTCGATAATCTTACTTTTGATAGCAAATTTGATTAACTCAACACTGTTCTTCATATTTGTTTTTTGAAGAATATGATTTTTATGAGATTCGATAGTTCTTACACTAAGGAATAATTTATCAGCAATTTCATTGTTGTTATATCCTTCGGCAAACAATTGCAAAACTTCAAGTTCGCGCTTTGTAAGTTGAGGAATATTTCCAATAGCTTTTTTCTTTTTGTTAGCGTAATTCTTTACAATTTCTTCAGAAATTGAAGTGTGAAAATAATTCTTTCCTTTAGCTACTGTTACGATGGCTTCGACGAGTTCATCTGAAGATACATCTTTTGGGACATAGCCATCAGCTCCAACATCAATTGCATCAGAAATATTTGTGTAATCAGAATGCATTGATAATATCAGTATCTTAATGTCTGAGAAGTTTCTTTTTATTGCAGCTGTAGTTTCAATTCCTGACATAACCGGCATGCTTATATCAAGCAGCATTACATCAGGTGTGATTGTTTTCAAAAGATCGAGAGCTTCTTGTCCGCTATGAGCAATGCCCACAACTTCAATTTCTTGAGCTCCGCTAAGGAAAAGGCTAATACAGTCAGTTACAAGCTTGTGGTCGTCAACGATTATAACTTTTGTTTTTTTCATATGTTTAGTGGTCCTGGTTTTATGGTTATGCAAATTAACAATAACTTTATTTATTTTCAAAATATTTTTGAAATGATGTTTTAAAACTATGCTACAAACAGCAAAAAAATGAAGCCTAATTTTGAAAGCATTGATTATCTAGTCATACAAGACAAAATTTCAATTATACCTATATTTCCTTATTTATCAGTGATGCCGTAGCCTGAGCTGTTGGCACAACCAACAAATCATTTATATTTACGTGTGCCGGCAACTGTGATACAAACAAAATTATGTTGGCTATGTCTTCACCAATAAGCGGTTTAAATCCATCATATACTTTATCCGCAGCCTCTTTATTGCCTTTATATCTTACTATGCTAAATTCTGTTTCGGCAGCGCCGGGGCAAATTTGAGTTACTTTTATTCCATGCTGTAAAAGATCCATCCGCATTGACTTTGAAATTGCATCTACGGCATGTTTGCTGGCGCAGTAAACATTTCCCTTTAAATAAACTTCTTTTCCTGCAATAGAGCCAATGTTTATTATATGACCTGTTTTTCTTTCAACCATCAAGGGCATTATCTTTTTACTAACATACAAAAGTCCTTTCACATTTGTATCTATCATATTGTCCCAATCTTCGAGAAGTCCTTCGTTTATAGGGCTTAGACCTAAAGATAACCCTGCATTGTTTATAAGAATGTCTATATTTTCCCATTCAGTGCCAATAATAGAATCTATTGCATTGCAAACTTCGTTATTGTCCCTGACGTCAAACGTAAGGGATTTTACTTTTATGTTATACTGGCTTTTAAGCTGATTTTCAAGATTAGCAAGTCTTTCTTTTCTTCTGCCATTAATAATTACAGAATAGCCTGCCGCAGCAAATTTATGCGCACAAGCCTCTCCAATTCCACTTGTAGCACCGGTTATAAAGACTATTTTTGACATAAGAATAATTCGTACTTTTAAGTGTTTTACGTAAGAATTCAAAATTAGTTTGAATTTTTGAATTATAAAGAATTGGATGTATTTATTTTATTAAATATTTTACACCGACTCTTTCGCCCATTTTTACTATGGTTTCGATGTTTTTAGAAGAGTTTTCAAGAATGTCGTTGTCAATAATTACAGTATTTGGTTGGAATATTTGAATGATTGTAGATGCCCCGAATTCAAAATATCCTTTTTCTTTACCTCTATATGTTTCCCCCGGTTCTCTGCTGTGTAAATTTATTTTTCCAACAAGCAATGCTCCAACCTCAACATTTATTATTGTTCCGAAGTTTTCTGTTTTAATAAAGCTGTATTCACGATGATTTTCTGTAAATACATTTCTGCCGGTAGCTAATGAAACAGGATTTACAGAATGCAGGCACCCATTTATTATTTTAGTTTCATTCTGATAACCATCATCTATAAAAATAAATCGATGATAGTCGGCCGGTGCTAAGCGATATATAAGGCAAATACCGTTTAAAAAGGGTTCTATTAAATCGTGGCTTCTAATTAAATTGCTTAGTTTAAATTTGCTGCCTTTTACCGGAATAATTGTTTCTTCAGAAATGTTTAGTGCTAATAATCTTGAATCGGCAGGTGATATTAGTATTTCAGGATCTTTACATATAGGTCTTGAGCTGGGTTTTAGCTCTCTTGTGAAAAAATGATTAAAGCTGGTGTATTCCGAAACCGGAAGTGAAATTTCACTGGTATCAATACGATATTTTTCAATAAATGGAAAAATCTTTTTTGTTGAGCTTTTCTTTTTATAACTATTGCCAATTAACTTAGATACAAATTTTTTCTTTAAAAGAATTCCTGAAATTAATCTGCCTAGGAAAGTATTGTAAAAGAAATGCATCTGTTTTTCTTCAAATACTATTTCTTCTTCAATTGAGCTTTTCAGCCTATTGTATAATAAAATTTTATGGTAGGAGTTAGTCAATCTATTTAGTTTTGATTTAAATTTATTTTATTCCAATTTGAATAATAGAATTTGCAAATATTATTAGTAGCAAAACCAAAGAGTAAAATTCTGCAAATGGTCTAAGATTAGACGTTTTGGCGCTTGGACTTATTAAAAATCTAATTGTAACAATTAAATAAACTATCAGATTACAAATAATCAGAGAAATAGAAATCGGATTTAGCATCATAACATCATAAAGCATAGTTATTAATACAACACCACAAATTAAAAGCAAAGCAGGAAGTATAGCTGCAATTCTATATCCGAATATCATTGAATAAGTCTCATATTCATTTTCATTTTCGGGAGCTTTAATTTTTCGCGATAATTCCCAAACGAGCAGAGGGATCCAGAAAATAATAGCAAGAAAAATATTTTCTTTAGAAAATACCGCTATGTTATATTCAGCATTTGCAATAGAAATAATATAAAAGTTCATAATCAAGGCAACAGGATTATGTGAAATCAACGCCAGTATTAAACTTTTGGAAATATATTTACCCAGAAAGAAATATTTAAACATTAGTAAACCGTATCCAAGCATTAAAAAGAAAGCCAGATGAGCTTTAACAAATATCACATTTGAAACAATCATTATTGTTAAAACCAAAACATTTAGCACAATAAGGTCTTTTTTTAAAATTTTCCCGGAAGGCAAAGGTCTGCCGGGAAAAAGCTTTAAATCAGTTTTATAATCCTTAAATTCATCAGATATTCTTAAAAACAGAGCAAACAAGAAAAAAGTAAAAGCGCCAAAAATAGAAGAAGTAGAGATTAAAAAGCCTTCATTACTGTATGGAGCTGTCAGAATAAAATAAAAACTGTAAAAGAACAGTATTGATAATACTATTCGAGGTATAACAGGATACATTTCCTTTAAATAAATCCAAATCCTTTTTATCATTACGTCAATAATTATATAAAATATTCTAAATACTTAGGCTGTAAAGAGCATATTCGTTAGTATATGAATAGTCGGTTCTTATGTATGCATTTACAAATGAATTGTCAGCAACTAATCCGCAAATGATTTTATTATTATATTCAAGGGCATGCTTTGCCATCAAATATGCCTGAGCACCACCCAGTCCCAAGTGTTTTTTATCTCCTGATTGTATTATGCCCAGATATAATGCTATTACGCTGCTAAATGAATTCCTATGCCATAAAAACTTAAGTTTCGACAATAGATTACTTTTTCCATTCATAGCTGCAATAGCCTTTAAAATATCGGGGAATAAAAGCATATAACCTATTTCTTTTCCTTCGGGATCAATTGCAAATTTTGTGTATTCTTCCTTCAGAATGTTTTTTAATGGTCTAAACATCTCCATGAAATCAGATTTGTCAATTGCATTGTACCCCGGAGCATGTTGAAAAGAGTCTGAAATAAGGTTGTGCAGAATAGATAGTTCATTATTGAAGTTGGAATAATCAATTTTTCTAAAGCTGTAACCCATATTTATTGCTCGGTCGTACTTGGGTTTTACGCGTTTTAGGATGGTTTCTATTTGTTCTGTTTTATCAACAAAATATGAAGCCCATGTTTTAAATTTTGTAAATCCATATTTGATAAAAAAGTCATTATAATATGGCTTATTATAAGGCTCCTTAAAGAAAGGCATTTTATCAAAACCCTTTGTCATAAATCGATTTGCCATCCATAAACTACCCGACATTGGCCCCCAAACAGTATTTGCTCCATTATCTTTAAGCCACTTTACGGCATAATTCATCAGCTCCGAAAATCCTTCAAAATCATATTCACATTCAAAAAATCCAACTGTACCCAGATGTCCATTGTCAATTTCAATTTTTGGATTAACAAATGCTATCAATCTTCCAATAACCTTGTCATTTTTAAATAAAATAAAGTTGTTATGCTTTAGAAACTTTGTTCCATGATAGGTGCCTTTAAGCACCATATATACTTCATCTTTAAAAGCGGGGGAGTATTTATTATCCTTTTTGTAAAGCTCAGAAGGGAGTTTTACAAACTCTTTTTCAAAAATGTGGTGTTTTATAAAGGACTCAACTTTATACATTTTTACTGATTTTAAAATCAATCAGACTAATAAAAGCAATCCATAAAAATGGCAATGCAAATATTTTATATCTCACCAAACTGCCATAAATAGGAGCAGTCATGCCTACGAATGTAAATGTTACAACTACAAAAGCGATGCAAAACAAAACAAATGAATTAAAGTGTTTTTTTAGTAAGGCTGAAATTATAATGTACAAAACAAAAGCCCAAATCATTATATTCTCAAGAGCAGCAAATAATACTATAATTGAATTTCCATCAAAAATATGCGGTCTGGTTAGAGTATTCCAAAATCCTAAAGGGATAAAGCTAAATCATGAAAGTAAGTTTGTCTGCATTAATTTTTGAGAAATCAGGCTTCCGGCTTCTACTTCTATTGCAAACCTTACAAAATTGTTTTGTTTTTCTGCAATAATGTACAATGGACTATAACCAAGGTAAAAATATCCTAGTGCAAACAGAGATGCAACCCATATTGAAAAAATTCCGGCATATAATCCTACTGCTGAAAAGTTTGATTTCTTTTTAAAAATATAAAATGTTGCAAGAAGCGGAATTATTAGAATTAAAACATATGCCTTCATAAACATCAATAGAGCAACCGACAGTATTAAGGCAACAAAATGTCTGATTCTTCTTTTTTTGTGCGATATTATTACATCCAGATTCAAAAGGAATATGCCTAAGGCAAACAGCAAAATGTTCTCTTTTAATATTCCTGAACTCCAGAATAAAAGAGATGGGAATAGCAATACTCCCCAAAATGCCAGATAAGATTTGTTTTCGTTAATTTTATTTTTAAAAAATTTCACTAACCCAATAAGCCCAACAAGTGAAAGGAAGTTGGCAGCAACGAGATGCACTTTAATATTTCCGCCTGAAATTACACCCAAAATTGCATTAAATCTTATAATAATCCTGTTGTCGTTATACACATGTTCATCCCATGGCCTGAACCATCCAACCATTTGAGAATAGTATTCATTAAGATGTTCTGAACTTCCGTTAATTCCTGTAATCATGCTAAAGAAATCGGCAGGAGATTTCCATAACGCATCTTTAATAATCATTCCATCATTGAAATATTTAAAAACATCGGCAGTTTCAACATCATAATAATTGCTGTAAATATGAAGCAAAGCAAATCCGCTTAGGCATTTAATAAAAAATGCCGCAATGATATGATAGAATTTAATTTTTGGAATGTCTTGAAAGAATGGCGAGAATTTTATTATCAGGCCAAATATCAGAAATGTTATTATAACTGCAAAAAAGCTCAATTCTTTTGTTTTTAATATTTATTTGTAATGCAAAAATAAAGCATTTATAGGTAATTCGCAGCTTATTATTTTTATGAATCTATTGTTTTTAACATTTGTGGAAAAATAAAGCAAACTGAGTTAATATTTATTTTCATGGGCTAAATGCTTTGTGTATTTTTGCCGAAACTTTTTACGACAATATATTTATGGAAAATACAACCTATAATAAGCCTGCAACTTTAGAAATAGCTAAAGAACTCGGTTTGCTGCCAGAGGAATTTGAAAAGATTAAACAGTTTCTTGGCAGAACGCCTAATTTTACGGAAATTAGTGTTTACTCCGTTATGTGGTCGGAGCATTGTTCTTACAAGAATTCAATAAAATGGCTTAAAACTTTGCCTCGCAAAGGGCCGCATCTTTTAGCAGAAGCCGGTGAAGAAAATGCAGGTTTGGTAGATGTTGGTGATAATATTGCCTGTGCATTTAAGATAGAATCTCATAATCACCCATCTGCGCTCGAACCATATCAGGGCGCAGCAACAGGGGTAGGTGGTATTAACAGGGATATTTTTACAATGGGTGCAAGACCAATTGCTCAACTTAATTCATTGAGATTTGGGAATCCAACGCTCGAGCGCACAAAGTGGTTGCTAAAAGGTGTTGTAAAAGGTATTGGCGATTATGGTAATGCATTTGGAGTGCCGGTGGTTGCCGGTGAAGTTTATTTCGACGATTGTTATAATACAAACCCATTGGTTAACGCAATGTCGGTTGGAGTTGTGAAGAAAGGAAATACAATTTCCGCAATTTCTTATGGAGTTGGCAATCCGGTGTTTATTGTTGGTTCTTCAACAGGTAAGGATGGTATTCACGGAGCTACTTTCGCATCTGAAGATATTACTGAATCATCTGCAGACAAAATTCCTGCAGTGCAGGTTGGTGACCCTTTCCAGGAAAAACTATTGCTTGAGGCAACTCTCGAGGTAATTAAAACAGGTGCAGTTGTTGGTATGCAAGACATGGGTGCTGCAGGTATTACATGCTCAACGAGCGAAATGTCGGCAAAAGGTAAGCACGGAATGATTATTCATTTGGATAAAGTTCCTATGCGTCAGAAGAATATGCAGCCGTTTGAAATTCTGCTTTCCGAATCTCAGGAAAGAATGTTGATAGTAGTGCATAAGGGTAGGGAAGAAGAGGTTTTTAAAGTTTTTGAAAAATGGGATTTGAATTGTGTTCAGATTGGTGAAGTTATTGAAGGCGACATTCTGAAATATTATATGCACGGTGAACTTGTTGCTGAAGTTCCTGCAGATTCTTTAGTGCTGGGTGGTGGAGCTCCTGTGTATGACAGAGAGTATAAAGAACCTGCATACTACAAACAAACTAAGCAGTTTAATATAGATACCATCCAACAACCTAAAGACTACAAAGAGGTTGCTGAGTTTTTGCTTGGCAAACACAGCATAGCTTCTAAAAAATGGATTATTGAGCAGTACGACACAATGGTTGGCACAAAAAATCAGGCAACCAATGTACCTGCAGCAGCAGGCGTTGTAAATCTTAAAGGCACCGACAAGGCATTGGCAATGTCGGTAGATTGTAATAGCCGCTATGTGTTTGCCGACCCTGAAACAGGTTGTGCAATAGCGGTGGCAGAAAGCGCCAGAAATATTGTTTGCAGCGGCGGAGTGCCTTGTGCTGTTACCAACTGTTTGAATTTTGGCAACCCATACAACCCTGAAGTATATTGGCAATTTGTGGGAGCAATAAACGGAATGAGAAAAGCATGCGAGAAGTTTGAAACACCTGTAACAGGCGGAAACGTTAGTTTCTATAATCAGGCTTCGATGGGTGGAGTAGTTGAACCGGTTTATCCAACGCCTACTATTGGGATGCTTGGAGTATTGCCCGATAAAAAGTTTTTAACAGGAATTGGCTTTAAGAAACCCGGACATCACATATATATGATAGGGCAATCTCACAATGATATCAACTGTTCTGAGTATTTATATTCATATCATAAAGTGAAGCTATCTCCGGCTCCTGTGTTTAATCTTGATGAGGAACATAAAGTTCAGCAATTAGTTACTGAGCTAATCCAAAGCGGAGTAGTAGAATCTTGTAATGATGTTTCCGACGGAGGATTGTTTGTAACGCTGTTTGAAAGCGGACATGTAAACAAGTTAGGTTTCGAGATAAGTTGCGACGATTCAATAAGAAAGGATGCATTTTTGTTTGGGGAATCTCAAAGCAGAGTGGTAATTTCACTTGATAGCGAACAGGAAGAGCTTTTTGTTGAGATTATGACCAAGTCTGATGTTGACTTCACCTACCTCGGAGAAGTAACAGAAAAAGACGTAATTGTTGATGGTGAAAGTTTTGGAAACATCCAGCATTTAGGAAATATCTATGAAAGTGTTATCCCAAAAATGATGGGAGAGTAGAGGATTTGTGTAAATAAAAAAAAAGACTCGCAAATTTGCGAGTCTTTTTTTTACCATATCCTGGCTCTATGGTTTTCGGGGATAAATCTTGCAGCGTTTTCGGGTATGTTAAAATGCTCGTAAAAGCTGCTGAGATTATAAACAATTCCATTTACTCTGGCTTCTCCCGGAGAGTGTGGTCCTTCTTTTAGCTGCTTCATAAGTTGCTCATCACGGATATTATTTCTCCAAACCTGAGCATATGAAATAAAGAACCTCTGTTCAGGAGTAAACCCATCAATTAATCCCGGGTGCTCGCTTCTTTCCAGCTTAAGCTTTAATGCAGAAAACGAAATATTTAATCCGCCAAGGTCTGCTATGTTTTCACCTAAGCTTAATCTTCCATCTATCGTGAGACTATCGAGCATTACATAATTATTGTATTGTTCAATTAATACTTCAGCTTTTTCTTTAAATCTGTTTGCATCTTCAGCTGTCCACCAATCTCTTAGTGTTCCGTCGGCATCGTAGTTTCTGCCCTGGTCGTCAAATCCATGCGTCATTTCATGTCCGATTACCATTCCTATTGCTCCGAAATTCACTGCATCATCTCCGTTCATATAAAAGAATGGAGGTTGAAGTATTGCAGCTGGAAATACAATCTCATTCATAGATGAACTGTAGTATGCATTTACAGTTTGTGCATTCATAAACCATTTGCTTCTATCCACAGGTTTGCCAATCTCAGCAAGATTTCTTTTTATGTTAAACTCTCTTGCAGCTAAAACATTTAAAACGTATGCCTGATCATTAATATCAAGTTCTGAATAGTCGGTCCAATTGTCAGGATATCCAATTTTAACATTCATGGTAGTAAGCTTGGTATGCGCTTTCTGTTTTGTTTCTTCGCTCATCCAGTCTAATTGTCCAATTCTAATCATAAAAGCTTCTCTCAAATACTCAACCAGTTCTTCCATTCTGGATTTTGCTTCGGCAGGGAAGAACTCCGCCACATACTCCTGCCCTAAAGCTTCTCCAATGCTTCCGTTTATTGTTGATAATACTCTTTTCCATCTCTCCTGCAATTTTTGGCTGCCCGACATAACTTTGCCGTAAAATTCAAAAGTTGCATTTTCAAAATTATCGCCCAAATAGGCTGCAGAGTTGCGAATAATATTCCATTCAAGGTAGTTCTTTAATGCATCCAAGTTTTCTTTTTTTATTAACTCGGAATACTTATTAATAAAATCAGGCATTGCAACATTCAAATCTTCTATTGCAATGTTTCTTTCGGAAAAATATAAATCCCAGTTAAATCCCGAATTATTCTTTTTTAATTCTTTAACTGTCATTTTGTTATAAGTTGCGTAGGGATTTCTTCTTTCATGCCTAGTCATTGATGCATCTGCAAGAAATGTCTCAATTCGCATTATATCATCAACCTTCGTATAAATAGCTTCATCATCATATCCTGAAAGTCGCAATAAATCAACAATCATTTGCTTGTAAGCATTTTTTATTGCAACAGTTCGGCTGTCGTCATTTAAGTAATAATCTCTGTCCGACATACCTAAACCTGCCTGAGAAATGCTCGCAATCATCATTTCTGTATTTTTTCTGTCTTGAGTACTGGATAGTCCGAAAAATGGCCTGAAACCTAAATTATGAAGTTCAGCAATTATTTTCGCCATACAATCTGCCGATTTTACCTGCCATACTTTTTCAAGAAGTGGTTTAAGTGGCTCTATGCCTTGCTGGTTGAGGGTTTCAATATCCATTCCGCTGTGATATAAATCTCTAACTTTCTGCCTGTTAGAACCATAACCGGCAGATTTGTCGTTTTCTATCTTTTGTAGCAAGGATTTTAATCTGTCATCATTAAGCTGTTCAACTTCTTCAAATGCACCATATCTGCTGTATTCTTCGGGAATTGGATTGTTTTTCAGCCAATTGCCGTTTGCATATCTGAAAAAATCATCACCCGGACAAACACTTTTATCCATGTTGCTTAGATTTATTGGATTGCACTCTTTTTTGCTTTCACAGGATGTAATTAACATTGGCAAAACAATGATAAAAAGAAATTTTACTCTATTCATAATAAATGGTTTTTGTTATGAAGATAATACGAAGACTAAATTATGTCTTTCTTTTAAATACACTAATAAAACGATGTATGTTTTAGTTTTTTTTGTGAGAATGCTTGATTTTATTAGCATTTTTTTAGTTTTGACGGAAAAATGATGTAAGTAGTATTGTTAATATTTGTAATTTAGTCGGCAGTTGAAAGTGGAAAGTGGGCAGTCTAAAGTGGATAGTAAGTGTTAATAATGTGAAAGAGAATTCGGAATTAAATTTTGGGAAGAAGTTAAAGCCATGGCAGCGTAATCTGTACAGAATTGCAGGTACACTATCTTTTGGATTGGGAATGTTGGGAATAGTATTGCCATTGTTGCCAACAACTCCTTTTTTGTTATTAGCTGTATATTGTTATGCAAGAAGTTCTGAAAAGCTATATTTCTGGCTTTTAAATCATAAAGTTTTTGGTGAGTACATTAAAAATTATCGTGAAAAAAAGGGAATTCCTCTAAAACTTAAAATTTGGGTTTTGTCATTATTATGGCTTACTATCAGCTATTCTGCATTTTTTGTTGTTGGATTGATATGGGTTAGAATATTGTTGTTGTTAATTGCAACCGGAGTTACTATTCATATTTTTAAAATACCTACATATAAAAAATAACTATATTTGTCGGAATTAAGCTTGTTTTGCATTAATAAAACTGATTTATGAGAGCGCGAACATCTATATTAGTCTTGTTGGTATTTTTATTATTTTCTTCATTTCAAGCACAACAGCAGGATAAATCACCAGAAGAAATTAGAGCTGAATACTTGCTTTATATAGTAAACAATATTAAATGGCCAAATGAGGCTGAGTTTAACGTTTTTACAATAGGTGTGCTTGAGCATGAGCCTATGATTTCACGTGAACTGGTTAAACAGGCTGCCAATAGAAAAACCTCTACAGGTAAGCAAATAAAAATTGTAAGGTTTCCTGATCTTGAAAGCATTGTGCCAACTCAAATGCTTTATATCAACAGAAATGAAGGATATGATATATCGGTAGTGTTAAGAAGCATAACCGGTAAACGTACTTTACTTATTTCAGAAAATTATGAGTTTCAAACTTCAATGATAAATTTTATAATTCTTGACAATGTTTTAAGATTTGAAATCAATATTGCAAGGATGGAAAATGAAGGTTTGAAAGCAGAGCCATTATTTTCTGCTAAATCTGTAAAAAGCGAGTCAGACTGGATTAATCTTTTTCATCAGATTGAAACTATGTTGTTTAAAGAAAAGGAAACTGTTGAAAGGCAAAACGTTCAGATTGAAGAGCAACAGGCTGTAATTAAATCTCAGATAGAAACAATAACTACTCAAAATCAGGAAATAGAAAGACAGAGACAAGAGATTGCAGAACAGCTTGAAAAATTGCAAAAGTTGGATGTTCTGATAGGAAAAAGAGAAAAAGAAATAGTTAAAGCAATGCGGATTCTGGAAGAACAAAACTCTCAAATTGCACAAAGTATTGAAAAAATTAAACTTGCCGAGGAAGATTTAAAAACAAAAACTTTGGAGATTGAGCAGAAAGAAATATTAATTGCAAAACAAGACAATCAAATTTATGCACAACTTCAGGAAATTGAGCAGCAGAAGTTGATTATAGCAATGGCTATTACCTTGAGTATATTTCTTATCGGACTGGGATATTTTATCTTTAGAAGTTATCTGATTAAAAAAAGAGCAAATAAACTACTACAACAAAAAAACGATGAGATTAAAAAGCAGAGAGATGAAATAGAAGTTCAGAGAAATATAGCAATTGAACAACGCGACGTTATAGCCAAACAAAACAAAAATATTCAGGATAGTATAAACTATGCCAGAAGAATTCAGGAAGCAGTTTTACCACCAAAGGAAATTCTTCTAAGCGAACTGAAAAGCTACTTTATATTAAACAAACCCAAAGAAGTTGTTAGTGGCGACTATTACTGGATGGCATCTAAGAATGAAAATCTAATTATTGCCGCTGCCGACTGTACCGGTCATGGAGTCCCGGGTGCTTTTATGAGTATGCTTGGAGTTGCTTTTCTAAATGAGATTGTTAACAAAGTAGATGAGCTTCAATCTGATCAGATACTAAATATGCTCAGGGATTATGTAATAAATTCCTTGCGACAAACGGGGAGGTCGGGAGAAGCCAATGACGGGATGGACATAGCCTTATGCATATTGAATACTAAAACGATGGAAGTTCAATATTCAGGTGCAAATAATCCAATGTACATAGTAAGGCCTATTTCTAATATGGAAAAAGAATTTGAACTTTATGAGAAGTATCAGCTTATGAAGGAATCAGACACTCATTATTTATTCAGAATAAAAGCCGACCTAATGCCTGTGGCTATTCACAGAAGAGCAACAACACCATTTACAAAGCATAACTTTAAGCTTAAGCATGGTGATACATTTTATATATTTTCTGATGGTTTTATTGACCAATTTGGAGGTCCTGAAGGAAAAAGGTACGGTAGCTCAGGGTTTGCACAAAAATTACTGGATGTTCAACCACTAATCATGGAAGAGCAGATGAAAGAGTTAGATAATGAAAACGAAATATGGAAGCAAACCCCGGATAAAAATGGTAAAGTAAATCACCAAATTGATGATATACTAATTATCGGAGTAAGGCTTTAAATTATTCACACTCGTAAACTGTTCTTATTCCTGAAGGGTCGGTATCTTCAGTGCCTTCAATGGCATATAATGCCGCATCGCAATACTCACCAACAGAAACACGACTTTCTTCAACACCTTGAGCATTGTATGTAACAATATAACATTCTTTGCAGAAAGGCTCAATTTCACATGCTGTTAAACCAAACAAAAAACTAACAAGTGCTAAGATAAAAAGTACACGATTTTTCATAATTGTAGATTTTATAAGAGTTATTCTAAGGCAAATATAATGTTTTTGTTTTGTTTAATAAAAAATCAATTTTTAAAACAAGATTGATGATACTGTTTTAATAAATGCAAAACAAAAGAGACTCCGGAGGAAAACAAAAGAGACGCCGGAGGAAAACAAAAGAGACTCCGAAGGAAAACAAAAGAGACTCCGGAGGAAAACAAAAGAGACGCCAGGCATGGCGTCTCTACAGGTGATTACAAATATTGAATATTATTTTTTGACTTTGATGGTGCAACCAATTGCTTTGGTTTCTGTTATTGGGGGTTTTTTACCCGCTAAAAGCGCATCAATTGCATTTTCGAGATATTTTTCTGTTACTGCAGATTCATCTCGTGAATTATCATCAATTGCACCTATGTATTCTACAATAAGATCGTTTCCTTTTTTACTCAACAGATATACGTGAGGAGTACGAGTAGCTCCATATTTAGGATAAACCTTTTGTCCTTCATCAAAAAGATATACAAATGGGAAATTCTTTTCATTTGCTCTTTCAATCATCTTTTCAAAGCTGTCTTGAGGTTGAACCTCCGGGTCGTTTGGGTTTATTGCCACAACAGGAAAACCTTTGGGTGCATATTTATTGTGAAGAGCAATCATTCTGTCTTCATAGGCTACAACAAAAGGACAATGATTGCAGGAGAAAATTACTACAAACCCTTTTGCATCGTTAAAGTTGGCTAATGAAACCATTTTGCCATCTACATTTTTAAGAGAGAAGTCGGTTGCTTTGTCGCCAATGTTATAACCTTGGCCAATTGCCGAAGCTGTGTATATTATCACAGCGAAGAAAAATATTGATAGATTTTTCATAATGTAAAGTTTTAGTTATAATTAGAATTAATTTAAAAATTTCGTAACCATCTCTTCCAGCTCTTCATATGATAACTCTTTTTCATAAAATTCATACTTGCTTTTGTTGTATATAATTGTTGCCGGAATAGCACCTGTCCACTCAGGATTAACCAAATCTATCCACTTATTTTCATTGGGATCGTTTAGCATAATTACCTCCGAAAGAATATTCTTTTCTTTAACAAATGGTAGTAATCTTGTTTCGTATTGATTTGGGAAGTCTAAACTTATTAAATAAATTTTTAGTTTTTCTTTAGAATATTTTTTTCCAATTTCTTCAAAATATGGAATCTCTTTAATACAGGGTGAACACCATGTCGCCCAAAAATTAATCAAATATGTTGTATCATTATTTTTTTCTAATAACGGCTTTATAAAATCGAAATCAACAATAGGAATCTCCGAGTTAAAAACTTTTCCTTGTGATTTATCAATGTTATTACATGATAATGCATAAAATACAGCAAATAAAGCAATAATAACTATGGTAAGTCTTTGGTTTTTCATAATTTTGCATTTATAAAAATACTAACAGTTTTTTTTCAGGATTGTTTATAAAAAATATTTTATGATAATATTTGATTTATAAGATATTAAATGTATCTTTGCGTCCTGAAAAAATAATACGAATATACAATGGGAAAAAAACAGAAAGACGCACGCGGACAGATTATTCTGGAGTGTACAGAGCATAAAGAAAGTGGAATGCCTGGTACTTCTAGGTATATTTCAACTAAGAACAGGAAGAATACACCTGAAAGGCTGGAAGTTAAAAAATACAATCCTATTCTTAGGAAAATGACTATTCACAGAGAAATTAAATAATTTGAATTATGGCAAAGAAAGTAGTTGCAACGCTTAAAACGGATACCGGCAAAGGCTTTGCGAAAGTTATAAAAATGGAAAAATCGGCTAAAACGGGCGCTTATACTTTTAAAGAAGATATCATTGCTTCTGATAAAGTTAAAGATTACTTTACGAAGAAGTAATTCCGTTAGTGATTTTTTGAGAAATCAGGTTTGGGATAAGTTTCCGAACCTGATTTTTTATTTGATAAAAGCCGCTTATTTGCTTAATTTAGTTACTTTTGGTGACAAATAAATTTGGAAATGGGACTATTTGATATTTTTTCTAAAAATAAAGAAGAGAAGCTTAAGGAAGGGATGAGTAAAACCCGTGAAACGTTTTTGGGAAAGATTGGCAAGGCAATTATCGGTAAGTCTTCCGTTGATGCCGATGTGCTTGATAATCTTGAAGAAGCTCTTGTAACAAGTGATGTTGGAGTTGAAACTACACTTAGAATTATTGAACGCATTGAGAAAAGGGTCGCAAAGGATAAGTACGTTGGGGCAGATGAATTAAACAGAATTCTTAAGGAAGAAATTTCTGCACTCTTACTCGAAAACAAATCTGCCGGCTTAAATCAGTTTACAAATTCTGATATGCCAAATCCTTATGTTATAATGGTTGTTGGGGTTAATGGCGTTGGAAAAACTACTACAATTGCAAAACTTGCAAATAAATTTACTCAAGCAGGGAAAAAAGTTGTTTTGGGAGCTGCTGATACATTTAGGGCTGCAGCCGTTGGTCAATTAAAGATTTGGGCAGATAGGGCAAATGTTCCTATCGTTGAACAGGGGATGGGAGCTGACCCGGCTTCGGTTGCTTTTGATACCGTTGATTATGCTAAGAAGAATAATATTGATGTTGTAATTGTTGATACTGCAGGTCGCTTGCATAATAAAACAAATCTAATGAATGAGCTTTCGAAGATTAAAAGGGTTATGACCAAAATCGTACCTGAAGCTCCTCACGAAATACTTTTGGTATTGGATGGCTCTACAGGTCAGAACGCTTTTGAACAGGCAAAGCAATTTACTAGTGCTACAGAAGTTAATGCCCTTGCAATTACAAAGCTCGATGGAACCGCTAAAGGTGGTGTGGTAATTGGGATTAGCGACCAATTTAAAATTCCGGTTAAATATATTGGCGTTGGAGAGGGAATAGACGACCTTCAGCTGTTTGACAGGGAAGCTTTTGTTGAAACTTTGTTTGAAAGACTGTGAGAAAAAAAACTGTAAACATAATCACTCTTGGTTGTTCGAAAAATCTAGTTGATTCTGAAAAAATACTCGGACAGCTTAGTCCTCAAAAATTTAATCTTTATCACGATTCGGATAAACATGCCGATATAGTTATAATTAATACTTGTGGATTTATTAATGATGCAAAAGAGGAAAGCATAGATACTATTCTTTTAAATGTTGAGGCAAAGAAAAGGGGTCTGGTAAAGAAAGTAATTGTTACCGGTTGTTTGTCTCAAAGATATCAAAACGAGCTTATCAAAGAAATTCCGGAAGTTGATGCATGGTTTGGAAGCGACGAAGCTGCAAAACTGTTTGAGTATATCAAGCAAGATTATAATCAGGATTTAGATGATAGATTAGTTACAACACCTTCTCATTATGCATATTTGAAAATTTCCGAAGGTTGCGATAGGTTTTGTGCTTTTTGCGCTATTCCTTTAATTAGAGGTGTTTATAGGTCGCTGCCGGTTGAAAGGCTTGTTAAAGAAGCTGAAATGCTTGCATCTAAAGGTGTAAAAGAGTTGTTGCTTGTGGCCCAGGATCTGAATTATTACGGATTTGACTTGGAAGGCAAGAAGCTTTTGGCAGCCCTGCTGATAGAATTGTCTAAAATTAAAGGTATAGAATGGATAAGATTACACTATGCATATCCACAGGGATTTCCTGATGATGTTATAAAGATTATGGCTGCTAATCCAAAGATTTGTAAATATTTAGATATTCCGCTACAGCATATCAATGATCGCATTCTCAGTCAAATGCGCCGTGGTCACGATAAAAAAGCTACTCTTAAGCTAATTTCCGACCTTCGGGAAAAAGTTCCGGGAATTGCTATTAGAACAACAATGATGGTCGGATTTCCGGGTGAGACAAAGGAAGAATTTAATGAATTGATTGAGTTTGTAAAAATTGCTAAGTTTGAAAGATTAGGAGTTTTTACATATTCACCCGAGGAAGGAACATCAGCATTTGAACTTCAAGATGATGTGCCTGATAAAACAAAAAAAGTGAGAGCTGATAAATTAATGGCGATTCAGCAAAAGATATCATTGGAGAATAATGAAGCAAAAGTTGGGAGTATCTATAAAGTGTTAATTGATAAAGAAGATAATGAGTTTTTTGTTGGAAGAACAGAATACGACTCTCCTGAAATTGATAATGAGGTTTTAGTTTCGAAAAATATCTCTTTGAAAGTAGGCGAATTTGTTAATGTGAAAATTACAGATGCCTCTGAATTTGAGTTATATGCTGATGTAGTAAAAAAATAATATTGAAATTGATCTCATGAGAAATATATTAGAACAACGAACCAAAGGAGCTGAAATATTCAATAGTGTTACTCATGGCATTGGTATTGGATTGGCAATCGCAGCAACTGTGTTGTTGATTGTTAGGGCTGTTATGTACGGCTCAGTTTGGCACATTGTTTCTTTCAGTATTTTTGGTTTTGGAATGATACTATTATACACATCATCAACTTTATTTCATGGAACATATAATCCCAGACTAAAATATAAGCTTAATAAACTTGATCATTCTTCAATTTATATTCTTATAGCTGCTACATATACCCCAATAACTTTTACGACTTTATATGGAGCGTTTGGATGGGTAGTTTTTGGAATTATTTGGGGGCTTGCAATTGCCGGTGTAGTATTTAAAATTTGGTTTTATTCTTCTAAGTGGCGATTGCTTTCCGCAATTTTGTACGTTATAATGGGGTGGGTTATCATTATTGCAATTGTGCCGGTTATTAAAAATACTCCTCCATTAACATTATGGTTTCTTCTGTCAGGATGCCTCAGCTATACATTTTCTCCTGTC
This sequence comes from uncultured Bacteroidales bacterium, assembly GCA_964601515.1. Classification (GTDB taxonomy): domain Bacteria; phylum Bacteroidota; class Bacteroidia; order Bacteroidales; family UBA7960; genus PWND01. The sequence continues at coordinate 22,202 of CAZRNU010000030.1, forward strand.
TTTTATCTCTGGAGGTCTAAGCCTTATATGCATGGATTTTTCCACATCCTTATTTTGGTTGGAACTATTTGTCACTTCTTTGGATTTTGGTTTTTGATATAGTATAATCATTCTTTAATATTAACCGTTGTTTCAGGCCTTGTAAATTCCGGTTAGATTAAATTTATCGTTCTAGTTCTAATATTTCTAAATCTTTCATAATGTTTCCATCTATTACCAGTCTGATCATGGTTGCTATATTATGCATTCCTCTATTTCCGGCAGCACCGGGATTTATATGAAGCAGATTGTATTTTTTGTCATTCATAACTTTTAAAATATGAGAATGCCCGCTAATGAATAATTTTGGTGGGTTGCTTTTTAGAATTTGTTTGACTTTCTCTTCGTATTTATTTGGATATCCTCCAATATGCGTTATAAGAACATCAACGCTTTCACATGTGAATCTTTGAAATTCCGGAAATTTTCTTTGAATTTCATAATCATCAATATTCCCATGAACTGCAATTAGTGGTTTGAATGCCTCAAGTTCATAAACTACTTCCATACTTCCAATATCGCCGGCATGCCAAATCTCATCCACCTCTTTAAAAAATTCATAGAGTTTAGGATTAATAAATCCATGCGTATCTGATATAATGCCAATCTTTTTCATAATATAATTCTTAACCTTAACCTTAACCTTAACCTTAACCTTAACCTCAACCTTAACCTTAACCTCAAATCACTCTATTCCTTCCCACTTTTCTCTTTTTTTTATTAGGTTTTCTCTAATTTCATTCAATTCAGCTAATTCTTCTTCCTTTCTCCCAATGGCAGCCCTTAAAAGCTGTATATGATTGTTAAGATCCTGAGCAGGATCATCTAGGTTTTCATTCAAGGGGTTCGTCTCCGACTCTTTAAGATTTTGAATTGAAGAAAGGTCTTTTTCTATTTCCTTTTTTACAGCTTCAATTTTTAAATCAACGTCTGATATTTGATAATTAACATGCAGTTCAATTTTATCTTTTTTGGCAGCATAGTATTCATCTTGTCTTTTGTGCAATGACTCGAATGCAGATTGTAGTTTAGTATATAAAGCTTGTCTTTCATCTGCATTCATTTTTATGCCTTTAAACTCAGATTGAACTCTGATAAGATGTTCTTTCGTTTTTTTAAACTCCATTGATGTACGTGCTCTTTCTAAAGCAGCTTCAACTATTGGTTTAAGCCTGTTAAAATTATCAATTGCTTCCTTATTTTTGTTATTGAAAAAGTCATTCTGCCTTTGTTTTATCGTTTCAAAAGCCGTTTGAAGTTTTGAATAAAGCCTTTCTCTATCTTCATTCATCAACTTATAATCTCTGAAAGATTGTTGATATTCCTTCAGTTTTTCGAATCCTTCTTTGAAATTATCTGTGCTATTTGCTATTTCTATTGCCTGGTTAATAAGAGCTTCAACCTTTGTTACATTATCTTTGGCACTGTGTTCGTATGCAGATTTTTCTTCGTCCTTTCTAATCTTTAAAACAGTAAATCCTTCCTGAAGCTTTGCCATAAGCTGATTTCTTACTTCATAGCTTAAATTACTTTCTCTAACTTTTTGTTGATTCAGCATTAATTCTTCCCAAAGTTCCTGCAGATTATTGCCGGTTTCTGTTTTTGTAACTAATGCATCAATTTCAGGGAGAAGATTGCCTTTTATTTCAATAGATTTTTTTTCAATCTTATGTTTTTTTTGGTCTTTTTTTTCTTTTATAATGTCGAATGCTTGTTGAAGCTGAGAATAAAGAGATTCCCTTACTTCTTTTATCATTTTTATTCCTTTAAATTCTTGTTGAATTTGAATACAAAAGTTCCATACATCATTAAGTTCATCATCTGAGGCGTATTTTGTCTGTATTAAAGCTTCATTAATTTTTGGAGCAAGCTGATGAAAGTTTTTCTCTGATTCTGCTTCAAATTCAGATTTTTCTTTATCAAATAGATAGTTTACTTTTTCAAATGCTTCGTCAAAAATCGCATTAACCTCTTTTTTCTGATCGAATGATAAATCAGCAGAATGTGTAGTTCCTCTTAATTGAATAAGAATGCTTTTGTTGTCTTTAAAATTACTCGAATTAGTATTTTTTAAAATAGATGTTAGTTTATCCTTTAGTGATATGTAGTTTTCACTCATAATTTTAGAATTTTGTCAAAGATAATAAAAATGGTTGTTAGGCGCGATAGCAGTTTTTTTCCCAAAAAGCAAACATTTTCGATTTACATATTGATAATTTTGTAATTTAGCACTTTTATCACAAGTTTAAAAAATGCGCAAAAACCAATAGAGTAATGCAATCTGTAGAAGTTCACGGTAAGGTATTTAATAAGTCAATTTCAGGTGAGAAAATACTCTCTGTTATTGATGCCATGGCTGCAAAGTTAAGTGCTGATTATAAAGGGAAAATACCTTTGTTTTTATGTGTATTGAATGGGTCTTTTATGTTTGCAGCCGACCTTTTAAAAAGATACAAAGGTAATTGCGAAATAAGCTTTATAAAGCTAAGTTCATATTTAGGAACAAAAACGACAGAAGAAGTTAAAACTGTTATTGGGCTGAACGAAGAAATTAAAGGTAGGCATCTAATAATCCTTGAAGACATCATAGACAGCGGCATTACCATTACACATCTTGTAAAGGATCTTGCACGCTACGAACCCGAATCGCTTAAAGTAGCTACATTGTTGCTTAAGCCTGATGCATTGCGTACAAATATAAAACCCGATTATGTAGGTATTGAAATTCCCAATGATTTTATTATTGGATATGGTCTCGACTATAATGGATTTGCAAGAAATTTACCTGATATCTATAAAATTGCAGAATAAACATTAATTATATAATTTTTTTCAACACGACAAAAAAATAGTCTATGCTGAATATTATAATTTTTGGCCCTCCCGGTTCGGGAAAAGGCACTCAATCGGCCCGAATTGTAAAAAAATATAATCTTATACATTTGTCAACAGGAGATATATTACGCCACGAAATAATGGAGAAAACGCCAATTGGTTGCGTTGTAAAAGAGTATATCGACAATGGTTTGCTTGTACCCGACGAGGTAGTTCTTAAAATGCTTTATCATAAAGCTTCAATATATCCTAAAAGTGAAGGGTTTATTTTTGATGGTTTTCCTAGAACTATTTATCAAGCTGAAATGTTGGATAAAATGTTGGAAAAACATAATCGTCCAATAGATGTTGTTGTATCTGTTGAGGTTCAAGAAGATGAGCTTTTTAAGCGTATGATGGGCAGAGCATTGGACTCCGGTAGGTCAGACGACAATGAATTTACAATCAAGAAGAGAATAGATGTGTATAAAGAACAGACATATCCTTTAATTGATTTTTATAGGAATCAGGGAAAATTGGTTGCAATAAATGGAATGGAATCTGTGGATGTTGTTTTTAATCATATTTCCCAAGCAATAGATTTCTATTTAAATAAAAAAAGTATTCTTCCTTAATTAAAAGAGGCTGTTAAAGCCAAATTATGTCATCTAATTTTGTTGATCATATCAAAGTGTTTTGCCGTTCCGGTAAAGGAGGGGCAGGCTCAACCCATTTGCACAGAGCTAAGTATATTCCGAAGGGTGGACCTGACGGTGGAGATGGAGGCAGAGGCGGACATGTTATCTTAAAAGGTAACTCCCATCTTTGGACATTGTTGCATTTGAGGTACACACGACACGTTGCTGCCGAGCCGGGTAAGTCTGGCTCCGGTCAGGAAAAAACCGGTGCTTACGGAAAAGATGTTATTATTGAAGTTCCACTAGGTACTGTGGCCAAAGATGCCGACACAGGGGAGTTTCTCGCAGAAATTACCGAACACGAACAGTCGGTAATTATTCTTAAAGGTGGTAGGGGTGGATTGGGTAATACTCATTTTAAAACTTCAACAAATCAAACTCCAAGGTATTCTCAACCCGGAGAACCTGGAATTGAGATGAATGTTATTATGGAATTGAAGCTTCTGGCAGATGTTGGTTTGGTCGGTTTTCCAAATGCCGGAAAATCTACTTTATTGTCTGTTGTTTCAGCCGCTAAGCCTAAAATTGCCGATTATCCTTTTACAACGCTTGTTCCTAATCTCGGAATGGTTGAATACAGAGACCATAAATCATTTGTAATGGCAGATATACCGGGCATTATTGAAGGTGCACACCTTGGTAAGGGTATCGGATTAAGGTTCTTAAGACATATAGAAAGAAATTCGATTCTGCTGTTTATGATTCCTGCAGATTCTGAAAATATAAAAAAGGAATACAAGATTTTACTTAAAGAACTTGAACTTTATAATCCGGAATTACTTGATAAAAAAAGAGTATTGGCAGTTTCAAAGTGCGATCTCCTTACGGAAGAAGCCCTTAAAAAACTTTCAAAGAAAGCTCCTGATATTCCAACGGTATTTATTTCATCTCATACTACAATGGGACTTGTGGAGTTGAAAGATTTACTGTGGAAATGCCTAACTGAATAACAAATTTCTCAACCTTAACCTTAACCTTAACCTTAACCTTAACCTTAACCTTAACCTTAACC
>CAZRNU010000031.1:0-26358 GCA_964601515.1 uncultured Bacteroidales bacterium
GAGTAGTTACAGAAATACCATGCACAGCACTGCCTTATGTTCTTGTAAGCATATCCTATTTAATTTGCGTTTCGTATAAAAAAATGCAAAACTATATAAATTTTGTATTACGCCAACACAAAAAACAAAATATTCTAACAAAATAAATACTAATATAGACTAATTAGCCTATGGGCATCATAAAATAATAATCACAAGAAATGGTTATCTTTACCTACATTGTTGCAATACAACTGATTTCCACATCAACTCCAAGTGGCAAACTAGCAACTTCAACGGTTTCACGAGCAGGAAAGTCTTCGGGGAAATATTTTCCATAAACCTCATTTATTATAGGAAAGTTTTTCATGCTCGAAATAAAAATACTACACTTCACAACATTAGAAAAGTCCATACCTGCGGCCTTTAAAATTTCTTTAATATTTTCCATAACCTGACGAGTTTGTTCATTAACATCATTTTTTGCCCATTCGCCGGTAGCAGGATTTAAAGGAACTTGCCCGGAAACAAAAAGAATGTTGTTTGTCATTACTGCCTGATTATAAGGTCCAATTGGCTTAGGTGCTTTGGGGGTGTTAATTATCTTTTTCATATCTGAATCATTTTTTTGTTAGTTATAAAATTAGTTTTAATATTAATTTTGAAGATGTTTTGAGTAACGATCATGAAAATACTGATTATTGACAATTACGATTCTTTTACTTACAACCTATATCACATGATTGAGGCTGTTATGCCTGACAAATGGTTTTTAAAGGTAAAAAGAAACGATGAAATAAAATTAAATGAGATTGCATTTTTTGATAAAATTGTGATTAGTCCGGGTCCGGGATTACCAAAAGATGCCGGAATAACATGTGAAGCAATTACAAAATATGGACAAACTAAAAATATTTTAGGAGTTTGTCTCGGGCATCAAGCAATAGGAGAAGTTTATGGCGGAAAACTTAAAAATCTTGAAAATGTTTTACATGGAGTTGCAATAGAAACTCATTCAATTATTAATGATAATATTTTTAAAAATTGTCCGAAAACTTTCGAAACCGGAAGATATCATTCGTGGGTTATTGATGAAAAAAACTTTCCTGAGTGTCTTGAAATTATCGCAAAAGATAAACTTGAATTGATTGCAGCATATAGGCACAAAAGCCTTCCAATTAAAGGAGTTCAATTTCATCCGGAAAGCATTCTTACACAATATGGAAAGCAGATGTTAAACAATTGGGTAAATGAAATTACTCTCTGAAATATATTCTCTTTACTCTGTGAGATACTGATGTAAGAATTTCATAAGGTATTGTTTCTAAATCTTCTGCTAATTTGGCAATTGGCAAATCATCATTAAAAATAATTACTTCATCGCCTTCCATGGCATCGAGTCCTGTTACATTAACTGTGCACATATCCATACTTATATTTCCAATTATTGGGGTCATTTTCCCTTTAATCAGCAATGAACCTTTGCCATTACTAAGCCTTCTGCTCAGACCATCAGCATATCCAACAGGAACTATAGCGATTTCAAGATCTTTATCTGTAACAGCTGCTCTTGAATAGCCAATGCTTTCACCGGCTTTTATTTTTTTAATCTGTGAAATAACAGACTTAAATGAACTTACGTTTCTGAGCAGCGACATTATTTTTGAATGGTTATCAAAACCATATAATCCAATTCCTAATCTTACCATATCAAAATGAGCCTCAGGAAATCTGCTAATAGCGGAAGAATTACAGATATGCTTCAAAACTTTATAGCCAACAGCATTTTCAATTTTATCAGCCATCTGCTTAAAAACAATTATCTGATTATTTGTAAAATCATCAAACTGGGGCATATCGCTAGCTGCAAGATGAGAAAAAACAGACGTTATTTTAATATGAGGGTTTTGCTTTGCTGTTTGTAAAAATGAAGAAACCTCTTCTTTTAAAATTCCTAGCCTGTGCATTCCTGTATCAAGTTTTATATGCACAAGGAATGGGTTTTCTTCTGAAATACCCGGAAACAATTTTGCGCTTCTGGCAATTCTATCAAATAAGCTAATACTATATACTTCCGGTTGCAAATTATAATAATGCAGAATATCAAAGCTTTGAATTTCAGGATTCATAACCATAATTGGCAATGTAATTCCATTATTCCTTAGTTCCTTACCTTCATCTGCATAAGCAACAGCAAGGTAATCGCACTGATGCCGGGATAACAATGACGCAATTTCATAACTACCACTCCCGTATGAAAATGCTTTAACCATGGCCATTATTTTAGTCTGCGGAGTTATAAGCGACTTATAAACTTTCAAATTATGAACAAGGGCATCTAAATTGATTTCCAAAATCGTTTGATGATCTTTTTGCTGAAGGAAGTTACTAATTCTCTCAAACCCAAATGTTCTGGCTCCTTTAACCAAAATTGCCTCGTTGAAAAGTTCAGAAAATTTAAACTTCTGCAAAAAAGTGCCTGTGTCAGGATAAATCTCGTAAGGAATGCTAAATTTGGATGCTTGTCTGCTAATTGCAGGTCCTATACCAATAAGCTTATTAACCTTTTTAGAAACCAACAAAGTTGATACTTGCTCATAAAATTTTTCTTCCGGAATACCTGTTTGCAGAATATCTGATAAAATCAGGCATTTTTTGGGATGCTGAACCTGTGCAGACAGAAAATCCAAAGCAATAGATAATGAGTGTAAATCAGAGTTATAAGTATCGTTAACAATGCTGCACTGATTTATTCCCTGCCTAAGCTCCATCCTCATTGCAACAGCTTGCAAATTTTTTATTCTTTCCGAAATCCAATTAGAAGAATACCCTCTTAAGTATAAAAACACAACACACTGCAAAGCGTTCTCAAGCGAAATAGCATCAAGAAATGGAATAGTAAATTTAATTGTCTCATTATTGATAAAAAACACAACATCCAAACCATCATGCGCAGCTTCAGATTTGACTATATGCGCAATGTTTTCATAGTGATTCTTTGACCAAGGAACTAGATTAACATCAGGGTGTAAAATAGACCATTCCAATATTTCCTTATTAAGAACCTCATAATCAGCGCAAAAAATTAATTCTTTTACATTTGTAAACAGCCTTAGCTTCTCCCTGATTTTTTCCTGTATACTAGCAAACCCCTCATCATGAGCCGGACCAATATTTGTAAATATTCCATAATCCGGGTTAAGAATATTTCTTAGGTTCTCCATTTCATTAATGGCTGAAATACCGGCTTCAAATATGCCAATATCAAATCCTTCGTCCATTTGCCAAACCGACAATGGCACACCTATTTGAGAATTGTAGCTTTTAGGACTTCTGACCACTTTAACAGAATCACAAAGCATTTGGAACAACCATTCTTTAACAATAGTTTTTCCATTACTGCCTGTAATTGCCAATATAGGATATGAGAACTTGTTCCTATGGTCAGTGCAGAGTTTTTGTAATGCCGCTAAAGTACTTTCAACAAAAATAAAATTTGCATCCGGGAATTTCTCAGCATAAAATTGAGGATCTTCAGAAATGACAAAAAGCCTTAATCCTTTTTGATATAACTCCTCAATAAACTTATGCCCATTGTTATTTGTGGTTTTGATAGCAAAGAAAATACTTGATTCGGGAACAACAAGCATTCTGCTGTCAATTAAAAGATGCTTTATTAATCTGTCAGACGTTTTTCTCCCCCATACCTTACCGGATACAGATTCCATTATTTCTCCCGAAAAGCAGCCGGAAAAATACGTCATAGTGATTTACAAATTACAGTTTACTGTCGTCGGGCTCTGATAGCAAATTCAGGTCAAGTTTGTCAGAATCATCATCCCCGTCATATTTAGATGAAGCTTTGAGAGGATTAGAATTTATTTCTTCGTATATCTTTCTATTCTTAACAATATCCAGTGCCAAATAAACTGACTCTCTGAAAGCATCAGGAGAAGCCATGTTCTTCCCTGCAATTTCGTAGGCAGTGCCGTGTGCAGGAGAAGTTCTAACTATAGGCAAACCGGCAGTGAAATTTACACCACTTTTAAAAGCAAGTGTTTTAAAAGGTATCAACCCTTGGTCATGATACATTGCTAGTATTCCTTCAAATTCTTTAAATGTAGATGATCCAAAGAATCCATCAGCAGGGTAAGGTCCAAATGCCAAAATGCCTTCATCAAAAGCCTTATTAATTGCAGGTGTAATTATATTTATCTCTTCCATCCCGAGAATTCCATTATCACCGGCGTGCGGATTTAATCCCAGAACCGCAATTTTTGGACGTTGAATACCAAAGTCTTGCTTCAGAGATTGATTAAGGATTCTTATTTTTCTTAATATTAAGTCTTCAGTTATGATATTTGGAACATCTTTTAAAGCCACGTGACCTGTAATAACACCAATTCGAACATTATTGCTAACCATTAGCATTAAAGGTTCGTTAACGCCAAATTTCTTTGCCAGATATTCAGTATGTCCCGGGAATTTAAAGTCTACACTTTGAATGTTCTGCTTATTTATAGGTGCAGTAACTAATGCCTCAAGATGCCCTTTCTTTATATCTTCTATTGCAGATTCAAGTGCCATATAAGCAACTTGCCCGGCAATTTCTGTGCTTTCTCCAAGGTCTATTTTTATTTCTTGATTATAAACATTAACAAGGTTGGGTTTATTGTCTTTAGCCTGGTCAGCACTTTTAATGATATTAAAAGTAAAATCACTAGCGCTCAGTGTTTTTCTATGATAAGATGCAACTTTCGAAGAACCGTATACAACGGGTGTAAAGAAATCCATAACCCTTATATCAGCCAGAGTTTTTATAATAACCTCATAACCAATACCATTAACATCTCCATGAGTAATACCTACTCGTGTTGAATTAATTATATTTTGAGAGTTATCGTCATTCAGGATGTCGTCTTCGTTTTCTATCATTGTTTTATCTATTTGATAATTAGAATTATTTGCTTAGAATATCAGAATTACAAATTTAATTTAAAATGAGCAGAATCTATTATTTTTGGTTCATTTTGTTCTTGAAATAGTTGTATAATAATCTAACTCCTATTGCTGTTCCGCCTTTCCCAAGGTAGCTTTCAGTACTATCCATAAACCCCATTCCGGCAATATCAAGATGAATCCAGGGGTATGAAACAAAATGTTTTAAGAAGGCGCCGGCTGTAATTGCTCCGGCATTTCTAGAAGTGCCTATGTTTTTTATATCAGCAATATCCGACTCTATTTCTTTATCATACTCTTCCCAAAGCGGAAATTCAACAATTCTTTCATAAACATCATAACCGGATTTTATAAGATCATTTATTTGCTTTTTTGCACCACTATGCATTCCAACAACTCCATATTTACCAATTGCAGCAGAAGCTGAACCCGTAAGAGTTGCAATGTCAATAACAAGTTCAGGCTTAAATCTTTCAGCATACGACAAAGCGTCAGCCAGAATAAGACGTCCTTCTGCATCAGTATTGAGAACTTCAACGGTTTTACCATTTGCCATGGAAATAACATCTCCCGGCGCAAGTGCTTTCTGACCCGGGATGTTATCTGTTGCAGGCATTAAACCAATTACATGTAATTGAATGTTGTTTAGGGCTAATGTTCTTAAACAGCCAAAAACTGCAGCCGCACCGGCCATATCACTTTTCATTCCTTCCATATATTGAGCCGGTTTCAGACTTAGCCCACCGGTATCGAAAGTTATGCCTTTACCAACCAAAACAATAGGCTTTTTATTTATGGCATCGCTGGGTTTCCACTCAGCTATGGTGAATGTTGGTTCATTAACACTGCCCTGATTTACGCCTAGCAACCCTCCCATTTTTAGGGTCTTAATCTTAGATTTGCCAAAAACTTCGACCTTTATTCCGGCCTTAATACATTCATCTTTGATAGTTGAAGCCAATAATGAAGCATTAAGCGACGCGCCGGGTTCGTTAACCAGATCACGACAAATAAAAACTGATTCTGCCAAATTGAAAAGCTCTTTCAGTTCATTTGCTGTAATTTCATTATTAAAAACGGAAACTTTTGAAAGCCCGGCTTTTTTATCCTTTGTTTTATATTTTTTAAATGAATACGCTGATAAAACAATCCCTTCAGTAAGAGCAAGTATTGCATCTTTGGACGTTTTTTCTCCTGCAATATTTATTAATGGTTCTTTATTCTTCTTAAGAAATTCAGATACCTTATGCCCTTCCTTTCTCAAGTACTCATTCATAACAAAACTTTCAATTTTATTTTTTTCAGGAATAATAACCAAAACAATCCAGTATCCATATCTGTTAATGTAAAAAGTTTCAACTTTTTCCTTTGGGTACTTTTTTGTTATAAAAGCTGCTTCTTTTTTATCAATTCCGCACTTTTCAATTTCCTTAGGGTTATTGACTATGTATAAAGTATTTTGATTTGATGGTAATTGCTTAATTTTGCTCAATTGTAGGTTCATATGTGAAAAATTTTTGCAAATGTACAAAAATAGTTGGCAGTGGTAAGTAATCAAATAAACTGTTTTTAAATGAAGACAAAGGATATCATAAATAAATCATTAAACGGAGAAATGATTTCAATAAATGATGCCGGTGAATTATGGCATAATGCATCATTAGGAGAACTGATGTCTGGTGCTCAAAACTTAAGAAATATCAAAGCACCCTCCGGAAAAGTTTCTTGGATAATTGACAGAAACGTAAACATAACAAATGTTTGCTGCTCAGGCTGTTTGTTTTGCAATTTTTATACTTCGGTAAAATCTAAAACTGCTTATATTACTACAATTGACGAATATAAAACAAAGATTTCTGAGCTAAAAAAAATTGGAGGTAATCAACTGCTATTACAAGGCGGATTGCATCCTCAGCTTGGATTACATTTTTATTCTGATCTTTTTAAAGAATTAAAAAAAAATTACCCTGACCTAAAGCTTCATGCACTGGGCCCTCCGGAGATTGTTCACTTAGCAAAGATTGAAAAAATCAGCTATGAAAGAGTTCTCCGGATTTTGGTTGAATCCGGATTAGACTCTTTACCCGGGGCAGGGGCAGAAATTCTATCAGACAGAGTTAGAAAAATAGTTTCAAAAGGCAAGTGCAGCGCAAAGGAATGGCTGGATGTAATGGAAACAGCTCATAAACTAGAAATAACAACATCAGCAACAATGATGTATGGCCATATAGAGACCATAGAAGAAAGGCTGATACATTTAATTAAGATTAGAGATGTTCAATCTATGAAACCTTCTAATTCCAAAGGTTTTATAAGCTTTACACCATGGCCTTTTCAAGACAAGGGGACCATGCTTAATAAAAAAATGGGTGTTGTTTCAGGATTCCAATCTGATGAATATATAAGACTTATTGCTATTAGCAGGCTTGTGCTTAATAACATTGACAACATTCAAGCGTCCTGGCTTACGGTTGGTAAAGATATTGCTCAGGTTTGTCTTCATGCAGGAGCAAATGACCTGAGCAGTATTATGATAGAAGAAAATGTTGTTTCTTCTGCCGGTGCTAATTTCAGGATGGGTATTGAAGATATGAAGAAGACTATTTTAGATGCTGGGTTTGAGCCGGTGTTAAGAGACCAACAATATAATTACACTGCTTAAAATAAAAAAAGGCTGCCAGATTTGTGACAGCCTTTTTTACAACAACTAATTATTAATTAGGTTGAACTAACTGGTTTGTGTTAATTTCTTCCTGAGAAATTGGCCAAACGTATTTTGGATTATCAGGACCTACAGCTTCAACATTGTCTTTTGCGAGATGAGTTCCGAGTGTTCTCTGAGTATCCATATTTTTAATCCCTTCTCCAAGAAATTCCATATTACGCTCTAACATTAATCTTTCAATAAATGCATCAATAGTTGCAAACCCTGAAAGTGCTGTAGCCGAAGGATTAGATCTTAGATAAACTGCATTTAGCAAAGCAACCGCACGGCTTGCATCACCAAATCCATTTACTCTTGCTTCTGCTTCTGCAAGATTTAGAAGAACTTCAGCATATCTCATAACCGGAGCCCAGTCTGTATGAGGCGTATTCTGATACTTCTTGATAAAAATTCTATCATTACCTTGCAATGTTGCAGAGTCAACAAGCTGAACTCTTGCGTCATTATCTGCAAAAACGCCACTTGTCCACAAGTTACTTTCTTGATTAATAGCATATTCATTATTCCCAATTGTCATTCCTGCTTTAGAAACGGAAAAATAATGAGCTAAACCATTTTGAGTACCAGGCAATTCTACAGCCGACATGGGCATAGAAAATATTGACTCTAAGGTTGTATAATCTGTAAAAATTTGTTCAAAATTATTGTGCAAAGCTAGTTTCACTCCGGTTGGAGAGCTAAATGGAGCCGCTGTAGACACAATTTTGTTCCCTTCTGCAACAACACCAGCATAATCATTCATATGCAGTTTTACTCTTGTTTTAAAAGCAATGACAGTGTTTTTGTGTACTCTTGTCACATATTCAGCATTATTATTTCCTGTTAAAGTTGGAAGTAATGTTTCAGCATCGTCTAAGTCTTTAACAATCTGAATATAAGTGTCTTCAAGAGTAGATCTTGCCATATCATTATCAGCAGAAGACCTTTGTCCTGTAAGGCGTAAAATTGCACCCCAGGCTTGTGGGTCTTTATTATATGGTTGAGCAAATAACTGAATAAGGTTATGATAAGCTATCGCCCTTAAACCAAGGGCTTCCCCTTTATATTGATCAAATTCTTCCTGAGTAAGAATGTCTTCAGCAAAAATCATATCCTTATTATCTTCCAAGCCATCAATAAAAAGATTAACTCTGTTTATTGCAATATATATACTTCTCCATAGTGTAATTACTTCTGAAGACTGGTGGTCAACATTATGACTCCATGTTTGATAGCCGGTTACACCGTTAGACTGTAAATTTAGAAAATCATCTCCACGAATATCATTGTAAACTTGGAAACGACCACCCAAATAACTACCAGACTTAAAAGAAGAATAAATTCCTCTTACTTGAGATTCGATTCTTTCTTTAGAATCGAATACGGTTAGGTCAGACATAAATGTCTCAGGAACAGGCTCCAGCAATTCATCAAAGCATGAATTAAAAATTGTAAGCGCTGTTATAATAAAAAATATTTTAAATAACTTTTTCATGATCTTTTCGTTTTTAGAATGAAACATTTAATCCAACAGCAATTGTTCTAGCCTGTGGTATCGTATTACGGTCAACCCCAGGTGCTAAGTTGGCATCTCCCATTGAAGAAATCTCAGGGTCAGCTCCTGAATAATTTGTAAAAGTATAAGCATTGAAAACTTGAACATATAATCTTACGCTATTTATCTCAGCTCTTTTTAAAAGTTCATTTTTCATAGTATATCCTAGGCTTAAATTTCTGATTTTTAAGAAATCTCCTCTTTCAACATTCTGAGATTGCACAAAAGTGTTTCCATTGGAAATATTATCACCCCATACAGGCCTTGGGATATCTGTTTCCTGACCCGGTTCTCTCCAGTAATTATCATAAACATACTCTTCATAGTTCCACACAGCACGGTGATCTCTTAAACCTGCGATTGTTCCGTTATAAATAACAAAATCATAAGCATAAGTTAATCCTATGCCCAAATCCCAGTTTTTGAAAATGAAAGTATTATCCAAACCACCGTAGTATTTAGGAATTGGACTTCCAAGAGGAACACCGTCTTCATCAAGTGTAAGAGCTCTTGAAACGGTTCCATCGGCTTCTCTCCATCCATTAAGATTTTCTCCAATTGGAGCCCAAGCAGCTTCATTTCCAAAGCCGTAATAAACAACAGTTGTAGTTCCATCTTCATTCAATCTCAAGAACATTCTACGACCGGTATCAGGGCAAACACCAACAGTTTGAACTCCCCAAATCATACCTATTGGATATCCTACCATTGTAATGTTTGAGGTTTCCAAATCATTTCCTCCTGTAAGATAAGGAGTATCATCAGTAAGAGCAGTAACTTCATTCTTTAGGTAAGTTAAGTTGAAGTTAGTTGTCCATGAAAAATCTTTGTTAGCATAATTATAGCTAGTCATTGAAAATTCAAGTCCTTTATTAAACATACTACCAATGTTCATTGGTAAAACATTTCCCGGAATACCTTTAGAAGGAGATTGAGGTACCAAAAGAACAAGACCATCAATATTATTATGATAATATCCGATTTCAAACTGCATTTTGTCTCTAAATAATCCAAAAGCCAAACCCACATCAAACTTCTTGCTAGTTTCCCACCTCAAGTCTGCGTTACCGGCCTGGTCAAAATACAATGTAGATTCGTTATTATAAGTAGAGCCACTGTATAATGAAAGAGATGCATAAGCACTAACGGCATCAATATTACCTACTTTACCATAACTGGTTTTAAGTCGTAAATCAGAGAATATATCTGCAGCAGCGCTATTCTTAAAGAAACCCTCATTAGAGATATTCCACATAACAGAAGCACCTCCAAAATTACCGAATTTGTTACCGGCTGCAAGTCCGGAATAACCGTCTCTTCTGCCATTAAACTCTAAGTAATATTTTGAAGCCCAATTAACATTAAGACGTCCAAAATAAGAAATAAAATAATCTTCAAAAAGCATTTCACTTGGAGGGGCCATTTCTGTAACCCAAGTACCTTGGAAGTTTCTGTAGAATGGGTCACCAAGCTCAGATCTCCAAGCACTCCAGCCGTTCCATGTAGTATGTTGTTCTTCAGAACCAATAAGCATATTCACATTAAGTTTTTCAGCAGCTGTGAACATATAGTTCAATGTATTGGTCCAGTTCCAACGATTTCTTCTGTCGAAATAATGGAAAACATCACCTCCTCTGGTTACACCATCTCCATGTTCTGCATTCCAAAATTGCTTAGATTCAAGGTTGTTATAGTCAATTCCAAATACTGTTCTAAAATATAAACCTTTGAACAAGTTAAGAGTTGAATTTACTGTACCAATTATCCTGTCTCCTTGAGAGTTTGCATAATTATGATCTTGCAGATAAACCGGATGGAAAAATCCAACGTTTTGCAAATTTTCTAATCTGCCTACAGAGTTTCCTTCCCAATTAATATTATACGAACCATCTTCTAGAAAAGCAGGAACGTTAGGAGCTGTAACGAAAGCTAAACGACCTGCACCTGATGTATGAAACTGGCCACCCGGCAACGAACCGCTTGAAGGTGAGTTTATAAATGTATTTGTATAATTAACATTAGCTCCAAAACTTAACCACTTTGTTGCTTTATGGTCAATATTCATACGAGCACCTTTTCTCTCATAGTCATTGGTTTTAAGAATACCTTCAATATTTGAATAATTTGCACCAAACATATAAGATGTTTTACTTGTTCCTCCTGAAATATTAAGACTATGTGTATGTTGAAAGCCAGTTCTATAAACATAATCTGCCCAGTTGGTATCTATCAATTTTCCATCGGAATCATAAGCAAGGAAGTATGCCTCCGCTAAACCGGCATTAGCTCTCGCTGTATTTTTTATATGGACATATTGTTCTGCATTAGCCATATCATAAAGGCGGTAAGGACTTGACCAACCTGTTGACACATCATAATTAACTTTAAGGTCACCCTCTTTACCTCTTCTGGTAGTAATAATAATAACACCATTTGCAGCACGCGAACCATAAATTGCAGTAGCAGATGCATCTTTTAAGACATCCATTGATTCAATATCTGCAGGATTAATATCGGCTAGAGGGTTTACCGCTGCTGAAGTTCTTCCCATTTCTCCGGTAAAAATAGGAATACCATCAACTATAATAAGTGGGCTTGAACTTCCTGAAATTGAGTTAAACCCACGAATCCTAATAACCGGCGGGTTACCTAATAATGCATTAGGTTGAGTCATGTTTACCCCTGCAGCCTTACCTTGAAGCGCCTGATCAAAACTCTGAATTGGAATCGTTTTGATAGCATCTCCACTGATTGATGCAATCGATCCGGATACATCCCTTTTCTGCATCACACCATAACCTACAACAACAAACTCTTGTAATACTTCAATGTCGGGCATCATTGCAACATTTATTAAATTACGTCCATTAACTGCAACTTCCTCTGCAACCATCCCCATAAAGGAAAACACTAAAGTTGCATTGCTATTTACAGTAATAGAATAGTCACCATTTGAATCGGTGATTGTTCCTTGAGTAGTCCCTTTTACTAAAATAGTAACACCGGGAAGTGTTGAGCCATCCATAGAATCGGTGACTTTACCTGTCACACGAATATCCTGGGCCCATAGAGTTGTAATTAGCAGCAGCATACAACTCAGAAAAATGAAAATTCTCTTCATGTTGATTGAATTTTGGTTAATAAAAAATATAAATTGCTTTGTGTGGTATTTTCCAGGCCAAATATATAGTTTTAAAAAATCAATTCCAAATTTATGTAATATAAACAAAAAAGCAAATGCCGGTAAAATACCGGCACTTGTTTATATAGAATAAATTAAAAACCTTCTAATTAACTCCTGTTCTCTTATCCCACCACATTTGTTGACCCCAGAATTGGTCTACAATGCCTTGTAATGCAGGTTCGATGTTGTCGAAGTTAAGATTAATCTCATCTGTTGGATAAGGATAACGGAAAGGCTGGCGATTGTGCCCTTGGTAAACTGATGCTTCGGCAGGTCCCATAAGAGGGAAGTCGGTACGACGACTTTCAGCCCAAGCTTCCTGTCCATTTTTAACAAGAGAAATATATTTTTGTTGATACAATTTCTCTAAACTTCCTGTTCCATCCCATTCAACTTCAGCCTGAGCAAGATATGCTTGATAGTCAGTTGCAGCAACTGAATATTCAGTCATAGAAGCAATCACTCCTGCTTCATATGCTTGAGCTGCTGTAACACCACCGGTGTTATATCCTTTATGCGCTGCTTCAGCAATAATGAAAAGAACTTCAGAATATCGCATTATAGGAGAGAACCCTGCAGGATTATCTCTGAATACTTCACCTATTCTACTAATATCTTTTCTGTCGAATGATCCCGGAGTAGCACCATGCACAATACCTCTGTATTGGCTATCACTTTGAGCCGGTTTTGCATATATTGGCAGCCTAGGGTCATTTAAATCAAGAAGCATATCAATTAAAGTTTTACACATACCGTGGTCATCTCTGGTGTTTCTATCTTGTTGCCATGGCTCAACATAAGGTTGAGTTCCCGGCCACCAAAGGAATACATTATCAGCATTTGAAGCAAGTATTGGGTATGTTGCTGCATCTCCTAGAATTTCTTCGATATGTTGTTTTGCTAAATTAGAATCTGCACTTGATGCTCTAATAGCAATTCGTAATCTTAGAGAGTTGCAGAATTTTTTCCAAGTTGTAGCATTGCCGCCGAAAAGAATGTCAGTACTTCCAACATTATATGCAGCAGCAGTAGTAAAGAAATCATTTGCTGCTTTTAGCTGAACTAAAAGGTCATTGTAAATAGATTCCTGAGAGTCATACTTAGGTAATGTAATTTCCGGCAGCTTACATGCTTCAGAGTAAGGAATATCTTTCCATCTGTCTGTTGTAACAAGATACATGTATGCTCTCCAAACCATTGCCATACCTACCAGATTAGGATTTCCACCTTCTAAAGATTCTTTTGCAATTACTTTCTCCATATCGTTAATGTTGTTGTATGAAGCTCTCCAAAGCATATTTACAACACTTTCACGATACTGATAGCGTGCTTCATCTATATACTGAATTTTAGTAATTTGCCCAGAGTATGATGAAGGTTCGTTCATATCTCCCCAAGGATCAAAATAATTCCAAGTGAAGTTCCAGATAGCATGAGCCAAAACGTTGGCTGAGGGTGCGTCTAGCGGATTGTTCGGGTCTGTATTTATTTCCTCAAAGTTCTTTGTGCAGGAATAAAACACTAAAGCAAACCCGGCAATTATCGATAAAATTAATATTTTCTTTTTCATGATATTTATGTTTTTATAATTGCTTATAGGCTGATGTTAATTCTAAAACCAAGACTTCTGGCCGGTGGTAATTGATATTGTTCAAGACCAAGACCGTCATTTCCGGTACCGAAGGCTGTTTCAGGATCAATACCAATATTATTCGACTTGTCGGTATAAAGGAGTGCAAGATTTCTACCAATTAATGAAATAGAAATAGCTTTTGCAAAACCAACCCTGTTCACAAGTGATTTAGGAAGAGTATAACCAAGACTAACTTCTCTTAGTTTGATGAATGAGCCATCGATAATAGAAGCTTCATGAATTCCATAATAATCTGTAAAATACTGATAAGCAGAAATACGAACATCATTTTCTGTGGTTCCGGGGATAGCAAATCCATCTTCATCGTACATAATAGCTCCACCTTCATCGGTTGCAGCAAAAACAGCACCCCATTCTGCAAGAACATCTTGTCCTACGATAAGTCCATTCTCCCTGATATCTCCTTCAGCAGTTTCTGCACTTACACCTGCGTATGCACCAAACATTTTTGTTACACTAAAGATGTCTCCACCTTTTCTGCCATCAATAAGGAAACTGAAATTAACATTTTTATATGAAAGTGTATTTGTAACACCTCCAACCCAATCAGGAGTAATATTGCCAATTTCTACAGGAATAGGTGTTCTCATTGGAAGACCGGTATTAGGGTTGACAACAACTCTACCCTGATCATCTTTGATATAACCAATACCTCTTATAACACCATAAGCTTCGCCCGGGATAGCATCAATTGTAACAGCACCCCAAGAACTAGAAAGTTGATACTTTTCAAGATCTCCGTATAGCTCATTAACCATATCTTTACTCTTAGACCAGTTAACAACCATATCCCAGTTTAGACCTCCTGACTTTCTGATAATACCAAGTCTTAGCAATAGTTCATAACCCGTATTCTGAATTTCGCCGGCATTGATAAGCATTGAGTTAAACCCGGTTGATGAAGGAACATTAACACCAATCAATTGGTTAACTGTTGTGTTATCAAAGTATGTTGCATCAATTCCTAATCTATTATTAAAGAAACTCAATTCAAAACCTCCCTCATAAGTGTACATATCTTCATTAACAAGATTTGATACCGGATATTCTCTACTAATAAAGAATAGAGTATTGCCTGCATAAGGGTCACGGTTTCTGTATGTTGGGTGAATTCTATATGGAGATGTGGCCATCCCGGTTTTTGCATAACTTGCTCTAATTCTACCAAAAGAGAATGTATTGGATTCAAGCTTGAATGCTTCTGAGAAAACAAAACTTGTACCAATTGAATAATATGGATAAGCCCATGATTCTTGAGGAAGAGTTGAAGACCAATCTACACGATATGTTCCATTTAAGAAAATATAGTTTTTAAATGAAGTATTGATAGCTCCAAAGACACTATTGCTTACCATATTATAGTCATACATTCCGGTAAGAGGGTTTCCACGAACGTTACCAATTGTATATAAATCAGGAACGGTTAATTCCTGAGCTTCAAGTGAAGAGCTTTTAAACGATCTGTCCATATAGTTTCCACCAAGAAGACCATCAACGCGAATATCATCAGTAAATTTGTAATCGAAATTAAAAATTAAATCGGCGTTGAATTCGTTCATTTCTCTATTACTTTGCCAGAAACTACCACCATAAGTTGAAGCAATTGATCTATCAGCAATAACTCCTTTTCTAAATTCAGTAAAGTAATCATTACCTATTCTACCCATAACGCTTAACCAATTAGTTAATTCATATGTCATGGTAATGTTTCCAAATACTCTGTCGCGGTTACGTGAAGTAGTGTTTTTATTAACCACCCAATATGGGTTATTAAAATAACTATGGTTCCAGTTGTATGGTCTTCCAAATGGGTCATCTTTATCCCAATTTTCTTTAAGATCGTTCATGTCAACCTGACGACCAAACCATCCACCAATAGATTGCATAACATTATTTTCTTCGTATCCTCCGGCCGGAAGGTTGTCACTATTATTATTAACATAGTTCATAACAACTCTTGTATTGAATTTTTTAGAAGGACTTATACTGCCGGAGAAATTAACAGAATTTCTTGTTAAATCAGTATTTGGAATAGTTCCTTTAACATTCATGTTAGAAACTGATAAACGAGCAGTTGAAATATCAGTACTTCCATAAATTTCAATTGTATTGTCATAAGTGATACCTGTTTGGAAGAAATCCCTTGTATTGCTTGGGTTTGATACCCAAGGAGTAGATTCATAAACCGGCAATCCATTTTCATCTAAAGTAAATGGACTGTTAAACTGTGGCAGCATAAGACCAATGTCAAGTCTTGGACCCCAGCTTTCATCAGTACCATCATTTTTACCACCACCTAAGCCATTATAATAGCGGAACGAACGGTCGTAAGCGTATTGCTGATATGAATAATTTTCAGCCGTATGGCCATTGCTATTATTTGCCAGATATAATTCGTATTCATATTCGCCTCCATTCACTCCTTGTCCGTATTTATTCTGCATATTGGCAAGAATATAAACTTCATCAAAAGTAACTGAGCTGCTAATATTAACACCCATTGGCTCAGATTTATTACTTCTGTCTTTAGTTGTGATAAGGATAACCCCGTTGGCGGCGTATTGTCCGTAAAGAGCTGATGCAGCACCGCCTTTAAGTACAGTAATTGACTCAATGTTTGCCGGGTCAATATCCATAGCGGCGTTACCAAAGTCAGCTCCACCCCATTGAGAAGCTCCTGTTGAAAAGTTACTGATAGGAGTTCCATCTACAACGAAAAGTGGTTGGTTGTTGTTTGTAAACGAACTGTTGCCTCTAATTGTAATACGAGCTGATGAACCAACTGCACCACTAGCTGTAGTAATTTGAACACCGGCAACTTTACCGGATAAAGAACTGATAAGGTTTTGGCTTTTAATCTCAGAAATACTTTCTCCGAGTACGTCCTGCGCAGAATATCCAAGAGATTTTTTCTCTCTTGAAATACCGTAAGCAGTTACAACAAGTTCTTGTAGAGTAGCAATGTCGGGCATAAGCTCAACGTTGATAACAGTTTGCCCCCTAACTTCAACTTCTTCGGTTGTCATACCCAAGAATGAGTAAACAAGAACCCCGTTTGGATTCACTGAGATTGAATAATTACCGTTTGCATCGGTAATAGTACCCTGGGTTGTACCTTTCACAAGAATGGTAACCCCCGGTAAAGAGGAGCCGTCGTTAAAATCCGTGACCTTACCGGTAACACGTATTTCTTGCCCCCAAAGAGTTGAGCCGATTAGTAGCATACAACTCAGAAAAACGTAAATCTTCTTCATGTTAATTTGGTTTTAGTTAATAAAAAATTCCTGGAATTGGTTAAAAAAAACAAGAATTCAACACCAAATTTAAGTACGAAATTTTTAAAACGCAAGTATTATTAAACTTTTGTTAATTATTTATAACGCTTATCCATAAAAAAACGGGGTAAGAAAAACTTACCCCGTCAAAATTCAATAAATTACCCAAATATTATTGGTTAATTTTTACATTACATTTATCATGTGATGTAGAGTCAGCTTGCTCCCCATAGAAGAACCCCATTTTATAACCAGCAGAGTTGCTTTCAAGGAATAAGTCTAAGATTAGGTTACCAGGTGTTCCACCTGTTTTAGGTTGAATGATTATAGAGTCGTAACCGGCACCAATCGGGAATGTTAACTGTGGTCCTCTTATAAACTCAAAATCAGTGTTAGTAACTGCAGTTGTCGTTTCAGCATTAATTCCTATAGTTACAGTAACTTCTGCTCCTTTTTCCGCAGCAATATATACAGGAATTTTCAAAGGATTAGCAGCATTTTTTGTAGTTGTATAACTCTCTTTTTCAAAAGCAACGAAAAAGTCATCAGCAGGAAGAATAATCTGTTCTTCTCCGCAAGAACTTATAAACATTGGGATAGAGAATAATACGAATATTAAAATCAGTTTTTTCATAATTATCTTTTTTTTCTATAGTTAATAAATACTATTCGCTAACGTATCCTTGGTTTTGGACCATCAAAGGATTTGCATCAATTTCATGTTGTGGAATTGGCCATATCCAACGGTAATCTGTAGGTTCAATAGCTAAATTACCTTGTGGTCCGGCTCCTGGTTGCGGTGTACGTGCAAACCCAACACCTCTTCTCTTAAGGTCAAAAAATCTTTGTCCTTCAAACGCAAACTCAAGACGTCTTTCTTTGTAAATTTCTTGCTTTAAAGCGTCTCCTGCAAGGGCTGTGTGAGTATATCCAGATATACGTGCAGCTCTCAATGCTTCAAGATCGGCATTTGCAAGACCTTCATTTGAATAAGAGTAAGCTTCCGCTCTAATCAAATAAGCTTCAGAAGTACGGAAAACTTTCACCTGATTCATACCACGTTGAGAATAATTTGGATTTGATGGGTTGTACTTAATTGTAACAACCTGAGTTCCAACAGGAGTGCTAACATTTTCCTGATAGAATGCAGTAAGTCTGATATCATTAGCATCGTACAAATTCAATAATTCCAATGCAGGGATGTAGTCAATACGCCAAACATCACTAACCGGTGGGTTTCCACCAACATAATTAGAACCAATGTTAACATCATTAGAAAATTCAGTTTGATGAATTGCTGTGCGGAAAATAATTTCATTTCCTAAGTCTCTTCTCCAAATATCGATATAATTATTACCTGTAGAAAGAGGGAAATTTGTATCAGCAATAACTGCAGAAGCATAAGTAATAGCATTTGTCCAGTCGCCCATTTCATGATATACTCTTGCTAAGAATGCATTTGCAGCAGTAGTTCCTACATAAAATACAGCACGATTTTCTGTCATTAAAGAAAGGGCTTCTTTAGCTTCTTCAATAACAAAATCATAAACTTCCTGAACGGTATTTCTTTCTTTAAACTCAAGATTTTCCTGAGTAACAATAGGAATACCAAGATCTGTAGCAGGATTACCAGTGCGATATGATTTAGCATAAACTCTCACAAGATCAAAGTGAGCCATTGCTCTAAGAAGTTTTGCTTCACCAAGAATTTGATTTCTTTCAGCTTCAGTTCCTTCTTCTAAATTAGGCCAAAAATTAATCAAATTTGATGAACGAGTAATTACTCTGTATGCAGTAAGGAATAATCCATAAACTTCGTTAGTTGTAGAACTGGTGGTCCAACCATATTGAGTTCCGTATTGATTTGTAAAACCTTCAACAGCGTAAAGGTCATCAACAGAAACGTCAAAGTTAACCATCATATTCTTTCCATAGTAGGAACCTCCTCTAACTGTAGAATATATACCGATTAGTCCGGCCTGAAAATCTTCAAGAGTTTCAAAAGCCTCTTGATCAGAAATTGCGTCAGGCGGAGTCAGACTAAGAAAATCATCTCCGCAGGCTGTCATAAAAAAGACAGTAACTATTGCAACTAATATTTTGATTGTTTTCATATTTTTTAAAATTTTCATTTTTTGCTTATTTTAATAGCTTTTTTTTACCAACTTTTATTATAATCCTATATCAATACCAAATGTGTATGTTTTAACTGAAGGATATGCATTTAATTCAGACACACCGGGGAATTCAGGATCCCATCCTGTATAATCAGACCATGTCCAAAGGTTTTGTCCCTGAACATAAAGGCGAATATTACGCAATTTAATTGTCTGTAATACTTTTGATGGCAAGTTGTAAGAAAGAGTAAGATTTCTTAGTCTTAAGAAAGATGCATCTTCAAGAAATCTTGTGTCAAAAAGAGATGGAGGAACGGTTCCATAAAGAGGATAATGCACATTATCTCCGGGCTCTTTCCAATGATCAAGAACAGCTGCATTTTGGTTATATGCACCAAAGTTACTTTGGTTTGACAAGAAGTATGCAGTATTATTTACCATCCATCTGTCAAGTACATATGTAAAGAATGCGCTCAACTGGAAGCCGGCATAGTTCATGTTACTAGAGAATCCACCAAAATATGGAGCAAGATATGATTTTCCTTCTAAAGGAACAACATCATCACCTCTATGAGTAGGAGTTATGTTACCATATTGGTCATACCACAATGGTGATCCGTTTGCAGGGTTCACACCCGCATACCTGTTATAATAAAAAGTTCCTAATGGTAATCCTACTTGAAGAATAGTAGATCCCCATGGAAGTTCTTCAAGTTCACCGTAAAGAGCTTCTACATTGTTTTTGTTATATGTAAAGTTTCCGTTGAAATCCCAAACAAACTTATCAGTTCTAACAATGTCAAATTCAAGAGTAGTTTCAATACCTTTATTAGACATTTCTGCAATGTTTCTTGTTTCTGAAACGAAGCCTGAAGTCAATGTAACAGGCATACCAAGAAGCATTGAGCTTGTGTATCTGTTGTAATATTCAACAGTTGCATTAATCCTGTCAAATACTCTAAATTCCAAACCAACATTCCAAATATCACTTTCTTCCCAAGTAAGATTTGGGTTTGCCGGACGAATTGGAACACTACCTGCAATTTGATTATAACTAACCGAAGTGCTATATAAGCCTAAGTGAAAATAGTTACCGATAGAATAGTTACCTGTAGTACCAATACTTCCTCTTAGTTTCAATTCATTAATTAAATCAACATCAGCAAGGAAGCTTTCTTTTTTCAAGTTCCAGCTTAAACCAACGCTCCAGAAGTTAGCATATCTAACATCTCTTCCGAAACGGCTTGAACCGTCACGTCTGAAACTTGCATCCATATAATACTTATTATCATATGAGTATGTTAATTGAGATAAATAAGAAAGTACAGTAAACTCAGTCCTTGATCCAAAGAATGCATTTGGAGTTGATGCTGCATCTGGCACTCTAACTTTATCGCTTGCAAAACCTAAACCTTCACCACCAAAACTCTCGCTATAGTGCTCAGTAGTTTCAAAACCTAACATAAGGTTTGCAACGTGTTTAGTAGCATAAACATAGTTGTATCTACCTGTAGTAGTAAATGTTGTTGTATTTGCTCTTCTCATACCTCTTGTTAAAGAACCATTAGAACTTGTACCCCAAACTGATTCAGGATGCAAATAATCATTATAGGTATAGTCGAAGAAGTCGGTACCTAAATTAGAGCGGAACTGAAGATTTTTAATCGGTTCCCATTCTGCATAGATATTACCTAATATTTTTAAAGTATTGTTGAAGTCTTGGTTTAATTCTAGCTCTCTTAGAGGATTTCCAAAGTATGTTGAAAAAGAAGTAATCCATTCACCATCCTCATCTCTTGGTTGTTCGTAAGGATTCATTAAATAAGCCGCGAAAATAGGGTTATAAACGTTGTTACCATAACCACCTTCAGCAACGGCATAGTTACTTTCTTCATAACTTAAATTAGTTGAAGCACCAAATCTGATTTTTTCAGTGATGTAATGGTCAAGATTTAACCTACCTGAAATTCTTTCATAATCAGATCTGTAAAGAATACCTTCTTGATTAAAGTATGCACCGCTCACATAATAGTTGGTTTTTCCTGTACCACCGCTTGTAGAGATTTCATGCGATTGTGTTTTAGCGTCACGGAACATCACATCTCTCCAGTTTGTGTTAATTGTAGCAAGAGAATCCCATACTTCATCAGGGCGCGTATAAATATTATTGTCTCTCTCAAACTGAAGTTTCTGTTCAGTTGTCATCATGTTAAAATTGTCACGAGCTTGAGTAGAAGTACCAAACATACCTCTGTAAGTAAGGTTTGAGCGTTCAGCTGCCTTACCTCTTTTGGTTGTAACAATGATAACACCGTTAGCTGCTCTTGAACCAAATAAAGCTGCAGCAGAAGCATCTTTTAGAACTGAAATGTTCTCGATGTCATTTGGGTTGATACCTGAAAGTGGGTTGTCATAGATACTTCCTGTATGTTCTGTTAGAGCAACTCCGTCAATTACATATAGTGGAGTGTTACCTGCTGTAATAGAGCCTGTACCTCTAATGCGAATAACAGAGTGAGATCCGGGACGTCCACCTGTTGACACAGATGAAAGACCGGCAGTTTGACCTTGAAGTATCTGGTCGAAGCTGGCAATTGGAATCTGCTCTAATTTTTCAGATGATACAATACCTACTGAACCGGTAATAGCGTCACGTCTCTGAGTTCCGTATGCCATTACTACAACCTCTTCCAGACCAATCATTGCTGATGCCAAAGAAACATTAATAATGTTTTTTCCGTCAACAAGTATCTCCTGAGTTGTGTAACCAACAAAAGAGAACACTAATGTTGCTGTTGGAGAAGCATTTAATTCATAGCGTCCATCTATGTCGGTAATAACACCAACAGTAGTGCCTTTTACAACTACCGAAGCACCTGGAATTCCGCTGCCGTCAGCAGCATCAGTTACTGTCCCTGAAATTCTAATTGTTTGCCCAAAAGCTGTTAAACTACAGAATGCAAACAACAGAATCCCAGCAATAATAAAGATTCTTTTCATATTGTTTCGTTTTTTAGTTAATTGATGTTGTTTATAAAAATTAAAATATCGTCCAAAATTAGTAAATAATTTGAATTACACATAAGTTTTTGAACCAAATGCGTTAATTTTTGTGGCTTTTTGGATTGTTAAGAAATTATTTTTCTCATAATGTTTTGACATACAAGTGTTTAAAAAATAAAAATAACCCGAAATTTGAAATCTTTTTTTTGCTTTTTTTATTGATATTCAACGTTTTACAATGGAAAAATAACTTGTTAATTATTTATAAAAATAATTAACACTATGGTCAAAAAATAGATATTTATTTCAGTTTTTGTTTGTCTATTGAGTATTTTTACATTTTATAAAATCGATTTTTTATGAATAAAAAACTCTCCATAGTTTTAATTGCAATATTTTTTTCAATAAATAATGTTTCTTCATTGTATTCTCAGATACAACATCCTTCAAGATATGCTCTTAAACTATCTAATAATGAGAAAAACATACTTGAATATGGAAAGATAATTATTCAATTAGATGAAATTCAAATTAAGGAAAGAGAATATCATTCCAAGTATATCCCGCTTGCAGGCGAAACTATGCATGCAGGTTTTTCAGTGAAAACTCAACTTGGCATAAGTAATAGCGGTAATTGGGAGATTTTGGGAGATTCACTTTTTGTTTGGAGGCTTCTAATAGAATCTCCTGATGCCAATGCTGTTGGAGTAGTTTTTGAAAATTTCAAACTCTCGGAAACTGCAGCTATAAATATTTATAACAAAAATGCAGACCAATATATTGGAGAATTCAATTATAAAAACAACAATAATCTTAATCTTCTTTCCTGCCAGCTTATTGCAGGCGATGCTGTTATTGTAGAGTTTATTGAAAAAGCAGAATATATTTCAAGTATTTCTTCGACATTTACTATTGCAGAGATTATTCATATAACTGAAGCCGGCATAGATGTTTTTAAAGAAAAGAATTTGGGCAATTCGGGTACTTGCCATGTAAATATTAACTGTGAAGAAGGTACAATTTGGCAAAATCAAAAAAGAGGTGTAGCCAGAATGCTAATGAGAGTTGGAAGCAGCTATTACTGGTGCACAGGCTCACTTGTAAACAACTCACTTCAGGATGGAACTCCTTATTTCCTTACGGCAGCTCATTGCGGAAAAAATGCCACAAGTGAAGACTTGGCTTATTGGCAGTTTTATTTCAATTTTGAGCGGCCTGTTTGCGAAAATATTGGTAATCCAGACTTTAAGGTGCTTTATGGTTGTCTTTTAATGTCTCAAGGCCCAATGTTAAACGGATCCGATTTCAAACTACTAAAACTGATTCAAGATCCACCTCCTTCATATAATGTTTATTATAATGGGTGGAACAGATTTGATAATCCTTCAGATTCCGGGGTCACTATTCATCATCCGGCGGGTGATGCAAAAAAAATATCTACATATACACAAACATTGATATCAGCTTCACCTGTTATTAGCGGACAACAAATGGCCGATAATGCGGCCTGGAGGGTTACATGGTCGCAAACTGAAAATGGATGGGGCGCAACTCAGGGTGGGTCGTCAGGCTCTCCTATTTTCAACTCTAATGGTTTTATTATTGGAACTTTATCAGGTGGTGCTTCAAGCTGCTCTACGCCTTCTTTCCCTGATTTCTATGGGAAGTTTAGCCATCATTGGGATAAAAACGGAAATAACTGCAGTGATAGACTTTCATGTTTTCTAGACCCAAACAACACTGAGGTTACTGAACTTCAGGGGTGGGATCCAAATTTTGAAAATTACCCGCCACCAGGATTTGTAAAAGCTGATTTTATTAGTGATGCCCAGGTTGAACTAAAATGGATGAAACCCGGGCAAATTCCTAACAGAGAAGGCTGGCACGTATATTCAGAAACATATACTAACGTTAGCTGGAGCGGACCGGAGCGAGCAACTGTTTTTGAGGCTTCTGCATTAGGGTTTTCTTATCCTGCAATAGTAACTCACTTGTCGCATTTGTTTGTTGAATTACCATCAAATCCATGGCTAGGAAATACTTTCAGATTTAAAATTTACGATCATACCGGTTATTATCTGGTATATCAATCGCCAATTTTACAGGCTGATAAATTAAATGAAGTAATTCATGAAATGACCTTTCCTATAACGTTTGATAATAAATTTTATGTGAGTGTTCAGCCAATACATAGCAGCGGACACCCTTCTTCTGCAATGAATATGGTAAACCTTGGGAATGGATTATCCTTTTATGGGAATAATGGGAATTGGAAGCCGGAAGGTAACGAGTATAATCAGGGTGTTTATATGACACGCATTTATGTGGAAGGCACTCAGTTTAAAAATCAAGAGCTTTTATTTGGAAAATCAGAAATATGTGATTCAGCAACTAATTTGCCTACATCTCAGGGTTATGCTCCTATAAATTGGAAAAATACACCAATATCTTATAAGCTTTATAAAAATGATGTAATGTCGCACTTATTTGATGTATCTGAGAATCCGCAATTATCTTACGTATTTTCTGTCGATACAGAAGCTAATGAATATGACGAGTTTTTTATTACAGCGGTATATAATGGTGATATAGAGTCTCGAGCTTCTAATAAAGTTTTGCTTTTATATGGAGATTTATGTGAAGATACTATTAGCAATTTCCCATATTATGAAGCATTTGATACTGAAGATTTACCTGAGTGCTGGCATACCGAACCTTTAAATTTATGGCTGGCTTTAGATTATCATCAATCCGGCAATATTGAAGTTATGCCCGAAAATGGAAGATATTTTATTTATACAGAAATCACAACAGAAACCAATGAAATTGGGAATTGGCTTGTAACCCCCAGTATTGATATTACTGAGATTAATAAACCTGCCTTAAGGTTTAGTTACATTTCAGAAGACAATCAACTAGAAAAAAACAATTTTAATCTTGAAGTTTATATTAGCAAAAACAACAATTCTTTTGTAAAATACTGGGATTCTTCCTCATACGCAGAACATCTGAATTTGAAAACATCTGAATGGAATAACGTAGTTATCGACTTAAGCCATTTTTTTAATGATGTAATAAAAATAGCTTTTGTTTTAAAAGGAGATGAAGGGGCTTATGCTGCGATAGATAGAATTGAGATATTTGATGCATCATATCACACCTACAACTTAAGTTTAGCCGTATTCCCGACTAATTCAGGTGAAACCTACGGATTTGGACAGTATATTGCCGGAGAAAAAGTATCTATTGAAGCATATCCTAATGTTGGATACAGATTTTATGAGTGGAGAAACCTTTCAGACAGTCTGTTTAATTCAAACATTTATGACTTTTTAATGCCTGAAGAAAACTATGAATTAACAGCAGTATTTAAACCTTATGATCCGGTTTCTGTATATGAATATAATGAAAGTGAGATAAAAGTTTATCCAAACCCTTCTAATGGAATTATCACAATAGTCTTCCCCAACAATATCTCTAATGCAAAAATTAAGATTGTTTCATCATCAGGAGTTCTTGTTGCTGAATTTTTTAAAGACTCTTCACAAAGTGTATTATACAGAGAAATAAATAATCAAAACTTAACACCCGGGTTGTATTTTGTTATTGTTGAAACTGAAAATGAGGTTAGGGTTGTTAAGTGGGTTAAAAGGTGATAGGAGAGTTACAGAAAAGTGACAGGAAAGGTGACAGTGCGAAGGGCTGAGAGCGATGAGCATGGTGGCTGAGGAACTAGAAGCCACCGCGAATGAAAATGTGTCATCCCGACCGAAGTGAAACGAAGGGAGAGATCCCGTAGATGAGCGCTTAACAACCGGATCTCTCGCTGACGCTCGAGATGACGCGCGCTATTCCTATGGACTCAGAACTCAGGACTGTTGCCCACCCCTAAGAAACTAGACTAAAAGTACTAATAAAAATCGTACTT
>CAZRNU010000032.1:0-25982 GCA_964601515.1 uncultured Bacteroidales bacterium
ATTATCTCTCCTCGGTTATTGCCTGGTTTGTATTCTTGGCATATAGAAGAATTAATGGCTCTATAGACTTATCTCTACTTAAAAATCAACTTATAACAGATAAAAATCTTATTATAGGGTTTATTGCTATTCCAGCATTTTGGTTTCTTTTATATTATATCAGCGGAGAATATAAAAACATATTTAAAAGGTCAAGAATTGGAGAATTCAGCCAAACTCTTATTTCATCAATAATTGGCACACTTATCATTTTCTTCGTAGTGCTTATAAATCAAGAAGTTAAGACAGGTGCAGAATATTACAGGTCATTTATTTTATTATTATTTCTACACCTATCAATAACAAGCTTTTTCCGCCTGACTTTTTTAACATTAGCAATAAAAAAAATACATAAAAGAATTATTGGGTTCAACACAATTATAATAGGAAGTCAGAAAAAAGCAGCTCAAATATATAATGAACTGGAGTCTCAAAAAAAATCTTCAGGAAATAGAATACTAGGGTTTGTGAATGTCAACCTTTACGATGAGTATTTATTAGCTAGTCAGGTGCAAAAATTAGGATGGTTCAAAGATATTAAAAGGATTATCAGTGAGCACAAAATTGAAGAGGCTATAATAGCAATAGAACCAAGAGAACACAAAAATATAAGCCATATTCTTGCAGACCTTTATGAGACTGATGTTGAAGTAAAAATTATCCCGGAGATGCACGACATAATGCTGGGATCAGTAAAAATGAGCTCCATTTTTGGCACGCCTTTAATTCAAATACATCAGGGGCTAATGCCACAATGGGAATTGTCAATAAAAAGATTCCTTGATGTTGTTGTTTCAGTTGCTGCAATAATTCTTCTCAGTCCGCTGTTTTTTGCTACTCTTATCGGCGTAAAACTGTCTTCAAAGGGGCCGATATTTTATACTCATGAAAGGATTGGGCTGCATGGAAAGCCTTTTAAAATGCATAAGTTTCGGTCTATGTTTATTGATGCTGAAAAGAACGGACCTCAATTATCTTGCAAAGATGATCCACGCATAACTCCATTCGGAAAGTTTATGAGAAAAGTAAGGCTGGATGAAATACCACAATTCTTCAATGTTTTAATTGGGAATATGTCATTAGTAGGTCCTCGTCCTGAAAGACAATATTATATTGATCAAATCGTAAAAAAAGCACCACATTATAAACTTCTTCAGAAGGTAAAGCCGGGAATCACAAGTTGGGGACAGGTAAAATTTGGATATGCAGAAAATATTGATGAAATGATTGAAAGACTTAAATACGATTTATTGTATCTTGAAAATATGTCTTTGGCAGTTGATTTTAAAATTATGATTTACACTGCTCTAATAATCATACAAGGCAGAGGAAAGTAAACAGTATCCTTAAATTATCCCCCACTCAATCATCATAATAATTTCCTCAATTAGTTTGTCTTCTCCTTTGGGGTCGTATTTTGTTTTTAAATTATAACCAAACAACCTTCCTAAACCTTGCCAGAAAACGGCTGAAAACACCCCTCTAAATTCTTTTAGAATTTCATATGTTGTATTCTGAGTTTCTCTATCGATAAGTTTTACTAAAATAATCCCTTGTGTTATTGTTAGTTTTTTTAACTCTGCCTCAAAGCTTTCTCTTAATTCATCTTCGGCTTGTTTCATTAAAATACTTTTCTTTCTTTCGCTTGTTTCATTGATAAGAATCTCATTATATTCCCTAAACTTTTCCCCGGCTAATTTAGCATACGGGTATACCTTTTTTACATTTCGCATTAAGCGATTATACCTCACTTGTTCTAGTCTGCTTTTAAATTCTCTTGGCGCTAGGATAACAACTTCTTGCAGTTCAGATAAAAGTAATGTGTCTCCATCAACAATAACCTTCTGCATCACAGTTCCTTGAATTTTTCCAGTATTTGAAGTATTAGTCTGAGTATTGTTTTTGTTATTTGTTGAAGAATTTTGAGATGGCAGCTTATTGTCTACAGGGTGTTCAGAATTATCTCCAGACTCTCCTCTTCTTCTTCTTGTTTCTTGAGAAAAAGAATCAGCAACAATAAACACAGAAATAAGCAATATTGCAAAGCCGCATAAAAACGACTTATTGATTGTGCTGTAATTTTTTGACTTCATATTTATATGATGTTACATATAAATTTTGGCAAATAATGTGCCAGTAAAATTCTTATGATGCAACCTTCAACTTTTCCAAATTAGTTTTAGAAAGTTGTTTACGAGTATAATCGAGAGTTAAAACAAATTTTTGAGGTTCTTGCTGAGATGGAATCTCAAACATAATGTCAAGCATAATTGCCTCACAAATAGATCGAAGACCTCTAGCTCCAAGTTTAAATTCAACAGCTTTTTCAACAATAAAATCCAGAACATTATTTTCAATTACAAGCTCAACATTATCCATTTCGAATAATTTCTTATACTGCTTAATAAGTGAATTTTTGGGCTCAGTAAGTATCTGCCTTAATGTAGCACTATCAAGGGGATTTAGATATGTTAAGACCGGTAGTCGACCAACTAATTCAGGTATTAAACCAAAGCTCTTTAAATCTTGGGGAGCTATATATTGTAAAAGATTTTCGCGATCAAGAGGATTTTTCGCCTTTATTCCGTAACCAATAGCATTTGCCTGAAGCCTTGATCCAATTTTTTTATCAATTCCATCAAAAGCTCCACCACAAATAAACAAAATATTATTTGTGTTTACCTGAATCATTTTTTGTTCAGGATGTTTTCTTCCACCTTGTGGAGGAACATTAACGATCGAACCTTCAAGAATTTTTAATAAAGCTTGCTGAACGCCTTCGCCGGAAACATCTCTTGTAATTGATGGGTTATCACTTTTTCTTGCAATTTTATCAACTTCATCAATAAATACTATTCCCATTTCAGCAGATGCAACGTCATAATCAGCAACTTGCAACAATCTTGCAAGAATACTTTCAACATCTTCGCCAACATACCCGGCTTCAGTAAGAACTGTTGCATCGGCAATGCAAAACGGAACGTGCAACATTTTTGCAATAGTGCGAGCCAGCAATGTTTTTCCTGTACCTGTTTCTCCAACCATAACGATGTTTGATTTTTCAATCTCTACATCATCAATTTTTGTATTAGTTTCCTTTGCTTTATTTATCCTTTTATAATGGTTGTAAACTGCAACTGATAAAACTTTCTTTGCATCATCCTGACCAATAACATATTGGTCGAGATGATTTTTAATTTCAGCCGGTTTAAGTAGTTTGAAAGAAGGAATTTTTTTCGCTCCTTTAACGGCAAACTCTTGCTCAATAACCTGTTGAGCTTGCTCAACACAATGCTGACATATATGGGCACTGATACCGGATATCAATAACCCGGCATCCTTTGCTTCGCGCCCACAGAATGAGCACTTTCTATAATTTTTCGAAGTCATTTTCGCTAATTCTTTGGCTTATTTATTCTTAGCCATTTTATTCCCTGATAACACCTCATCAATCATTCCATATTCCTTAGCTTCCTCTGCAGTCATCCAATAATCACGGTCAGAATCTGCATAAATCTTTTTATATGACTGTCCTGAATGGTCGCTAATAATCTCATAAAGCTCTTTCTTAAGCTTCAGAATCTCTCTAGCAGTAATTTCGATATCAGAAGCTTGACCCTCAGCACCACCCATTGGCTGATGGATAAGAATACGACTATGTTTTAATGCTGTGCGTTTGCCTTTTTGTCCTGCACATAAAAGAATTGCACCCATTGATGCAGCAATTCCTGTACAAATAGTAGCAACATCAGGAGCAATATACTGCATAGTGTCATAGATACCTAAACCTGCATAAACAGAGCCTCCCGGTGTATTCAAATAAATTTGAATATCTTTTCTTGGATCTACAGATTCTAGAAATAACAATTGAGCTTGAATAATATTTGCTACATAATCATTAATAGGAACACCCAAAAAGATAATGCGGTCCATCATCAGACGGCTAAAAACATCCATAGTGGCAATATTTAGCTGTCTTTCCTCTATAATTGTAGGGCTAATATAATTACCATAAACACTTGTGTAATTGTGTAATGTTTGGCTACTTATCCCTAAATGGCGAGTAGCATATTTTTTAAATTCGTTTGAGTCAGACATAATTTTTTCTTTAAAAAAGATTATTTAACAGGCTGTTCATTTTTGTATTTTTCCGATACTAATTTAATAAAATCATCGAAAGAAATATCAATTTTATTAAGTTTTAACTTAGTTTTGAACAAATCAAGAATTTTATCATCCATTAAGCGCTCAAAAACTTTTCTAGCTTCATCCTCCTTCTTAAGAATGTTTTTCACAAAATCATCAATTACAGCATCGTCAAGATTATCTTGCCCATATTGTCTCATTTGAGTTCTAAAATAATCGCTCAAGTGATTTTTTATCTCTTCCTCTTTTACCTCAACATTATTCTCTTTAATAATATGATTTTCAATAAATTGCCATCTAAAAGAATCTGCATATGACTCAAATTCCTTGTCAATTTGCTCTTTAGTAACTTCATTTTTATTATTAGCAATTAGCCATTTTTTCATGAAATTTTCAGGAATCGTGAGTTTAGCTTTTTCAATTATTTTTTTTATTGCATCGTTTTTAAAATGCTTGTCGGAGTCAATCTGAAACTGTTGTTCTATTTGGCTGGCAATAAATGATTTAAATGCAGTTTCATCTTTAATATCTTTTCCTGCTGCAATTTTATTAAAAAACTCTTCATTCATTTCAGCAGGTTCAACCCTTGAAACAGATTCAACAGTAAACTTAAACTTAGAGTTTAATTTACCTAGTTGTTCTTTTTTCACACCAAGCATATGAGCAGTTTCTGTTTCATTGCCGGTTGCAGCCAAAGGATTAAAGACTAGAGAATCTCCTTGTTTAAATCCTACAAATTTTGTTTTAAGTTCTTCATCCTTTAAATACTGAACAAACAGATTGCTTTTATGTTTGTGTGCATTTTCTTTTTCAACATCTTCGGTATCCATTTCAACAAACTCACCAAACAAAACATCTTCTGAAGTTGCAACTTCGGGGTTCATTATTTTACCATACCTTTTTCTAAGTTCGATAACCTGTTCTTCGATAATTTTGTCAGTAGCCTTAACATTATAGTAGTCTACTTTGATTTTTTCATCAATTTGAATATTCACTTCGGGAGCAAAACCAATATCATACGACATTTCGAATTCTTTTTGATTTTCCCAGTCGATTTTTGCTGCATCCTCTAACACAGGGATAGGACTACCAATAATATTCAAATTATTCTCCTTAATGAAATCGTATACTGAGTCAACAAGCAACTTATTAATTTCATCAGCTCTGACACTTTTTTCATACATTTTCTTGATCATCCCCATAGGAGCTTTACCGGGTCGGAAGCCGGCAATTTTAGCAGATTTCTGGGCTTCTTTAAGTCCTTTTTCAACTTTTTCTTTATAATCTTCTTCAGAGATTTTAATTCTGATTACTGCTTCGAGTTCGTTTTTCTTTTCCTGAATAATATTCATAACTAGATAAGCTGTATTATGTTAAAAAAATAACCCCGTAAACCTAAGATAGTTAATGCTGTCTGGTACGGGGAGTTTCATAAAAATATTTTGTGCGGATGAAGGGACTCGAACCCCCACGCCTCTCGGCACCAGATCCTAAGTCTGGCGCGGCTACCAATTACGCCACATCCGCTTTTGCCAAAAAGGAGTGCAAATATAAGACATTTTTTTTAACAAAATAACTTTTTGAAATATTTTGCAAAAAAAAATTGAGGAGATATTCTATTTAAAAGGCTTTAAGTGTAAATCCAACAGGTACTCTCAGTGTATCAGAGTCATACATGTTTATGTAAAGTTCTAAAGGTTCTTGAAGACCTTCATAAAATACATTGTAAATATCGAGTAAACCTGTACCTCCGAATGTGCTGTTTTTTGTTTTAAAGTGGCAGCAACTTCCAACTCTGTAGTATCCAACCTCTTCTCCATTAGGCCCGGCTAATGCATTAAGAAATCTTCTTTGGTTTAATGGACCTTCCATGTTTTGAACTCCACCGACCATAATTGGGTTTGATTGCTCATATCCATAAGTTTTATCTTTGGAGAATTGAGTAATTTGAAATGTATTATCATTAATAAGAATCTGTTCGATATTAGGGCTTCCGAATTCTATTAAACCTGTTTGTTTGGTTGTTTTGCAAGAAAATACGAATAAAGCTAAGAAGATGCAGTATAATGCTATGAGTTTCATATATAAATTATTTTTTGCAATATTAATGTTTTTTTTATTAGTTTAGTCCCTAAATCAACACCTATGAAAACTTTTACACTAACAATCATTATACTTCTATTTAATGTTAATGGCTTTAGTCAAATAAAGTGGTCGAGAGTGATTGATTTCGACGGAATGAATAAATCATATACTACCGGTTGTGAAATGCTTGGCGACTCACTAGTTGTGCAAATAGGCTATGTAAGTAAAAATTCATGCAGAAAGAATGCAATATTCACTTACGATTTAGAGGGAAACCTATTATGGTATTACAAAAATAACCAATCAATTGTTGGCGGAAAATTTGAAGTTATTGCCACTAGTGAAGAATTTATTTATACGGCAGGTCAATTACTAGAGGACGATTATTTTGACCCTACGTTACCACTTATCATAGCAAAATTTGACAAAGAGGGTAATACTATTTTTGAAACTTGGAATTTAACTGATGAAGATTCCCCATATGAATTTATCCCGGAACACATTGATACATATAATGATGAAAAAATTCTATTGAGCGCAAAAGGTTATTATCCGGTAAAAAGTAATATCCTTATGGCAAACGAGAATGGTGAAATGATTTGGTTAAAGGATTATAACTTCACAATAAATGACATAAAGTTTATTAATAGTGAACGGTTTATAATATCAACTGCCAACAGGATTCACCTAGCAAATTCGAATGGCTCAATTCTTATTACTAAAACCGTTGATGGTTGGAGCAAAGAAATTGTTGTTTTTGAAGATTTAATATTTCAATTATTTGAAAATAAAATTATTGTATGGGATACTGATTTACAACAAATTGAAACCATAAACGCTCCCAGCCAAATAATCTTGAACAAGTTGAAAGTTTTTGAAAACAAAGTATGGGTCATGGGAATAATTTCAGACTCTGTAGGTCTTGCATATATTGAAGATTACGAAATAACTGAGTTTTCAGAATTTGATTTGTATGTTAATTCTCCTGATTTTTTAATTTCAAAAAGCAGCTATTTATTTACAGGCAATTCTCCATCTGAGCAAATCGCAATTTATTCATATGATAAAAATGAGCAAGATTTTTCTTACAATTGGCTTGACATTGAAATAATAGATTTTTCGATCAATAACATAAGATTAAATTATAATCCTGATGTCGGCTTTTATACTTCTTACTATTTCGATGCTCATATAACAATAAGAAACAATAGCTCTAATCCAATAGATTCATTAGCAATCTTTTCAAATTTAGATTTTGGTTATAATTGTTGGTCGCAACATTACTATAAAAAATATACTGGAATAAACCTTTTACCCGGAACAGAAAAAACTCTATCTGCATACAATATTCACGAAGAGAAATATCCCACAAACAATAACAAATTATGCTTTGAAGTGCTTTCTCCAAATTCAGAAATCGAATTAAGTATAGAAAATAACGTTTCTTGCAAATTCTTTGATGTTTTAAATATCCAAGAAAATAATGCTGAAAACATTAGGGTATTTCCAAATCCGGTAGAAAATCTTCTTACAATAGAATTAGAAGAAGAAGCAAAATACAGAATTAGATTAATAAATATAAA
Organism: uncultured Bacteroidales bacterium; assembly: GCA_964601515.1. Classification (GTDB taxonomy): domain Bacteria; phylum Bacteroidota; class Bacteroidia; order Bacteroidales; family UBA7960; genus PWND01. The sequence continues at coordinate 7,854 of CAZRNU010000032.1, forward strand.
TGGAGAAACAGTGTTTGAAGAAATAACGAACAGCAAGAATTACAGTATTGATATGACTAGTTACACAAATGGCTTGTATATATTAAGTATTAATTCCGGTAGTATAATACTAACAACTAAGATAATAAAGCTCTAATATTATTGACTTACCAATGGTACAGTAAAAGTAAATTCGGACCCAACACCCTGTTGACTTTCAAAGGTTATCTCACCACCTAATTTTTCAACAAATTCTTTGCAAATTTTCAGTCCTAGTCCACTGCCTTTTTCTTCATTTGTGCCGTATGTAGAGTGAAACAAATCTGAATTAAATAATTTCATTTTATCTTCATCCGAAATACCAACTCCATTATCTATAATTGAAATAACTGCATACTTTTCATTTTGAACAGCGGTAATACTTACTATCCCATCAGCCTTTGAATACTTAACGGAATTTGAAACAAGGTTTCTTATAATAGTATCAAGCATATTTTTATCAGCATATACTGAAATATCTTTATTTACTTCCGAATTAAGCGACACGCCTTTTTCTTTAGCACTTGCAGAAAAAAGTTCGATATTATCGTTTATAACTTCCAACAAATTTATACTTTGAGGGAAAAAGATATTTTTCCCTGATTGGCTTCTCGACCACATAAGGAGATTATCAAGCAAGTTATTAATTTTTAATATACTGGCATCCATCTCACCAACTAGTTCGATAAGTTCTTGCTGAGACATTGACTTAATATCTCTTTTTATTATTCTGGAAAAACTTGAAATAGAAGCAAAGGGATTTCTTAAATCGTGAGATATAATCGAAAAAAACTTATCCTTGCTTGAATTAATAGCCATAAGTTTTTTCTCAGATTTTAGTAAATTCTGATTTGCCTCATTAAGTTCTTTGTTGAGTAATTCAAGCTTTTGCTCGTGTTCACTTAGTTTAGTGTTTTTTTCAACCAGATTCATATTTACCTTACTAATTTCAATCTGCTTTTCTTCAAGAATCTTTTTAGACTTAACAATAATTCTATAGCGGCTATATGATAATATTAGCAGCACTATTGACATTATAGAGACTATAATTAAAAGATTTCTAGTTACTCTATATCTTTCAGACATAAGCTTTTCGACCTGATGTTCACTTTCACTAATTATTGATTTTTGATTAAGATTTTCCTTTTCCACCAACACTTTTACTTCAGCAATATGTTGAAGAATCTTGCTACAAAATATACTGTCATTTAACAAACCGGGCTTAAGTTTATATTGATAATCCAAAACAAAATTTACAAGAGAATCAGCATAAATCTGAATTAAACCATAATAATTATTACTCTCATTGCTTAGTGAATCTATAGCCTCTCCATATTCATCTGAACTATCATCATTTGCATCAAATTCAAAGGAATACAATTTGCCATTTAACAAAAACAATACTATTAGAAAAACAAACCCTACTTTAAGTTTCATAATACTAAGTATTTCGACATTGCAAAAATAATAACAAAAACAAAACAAAATAAATAATATCAATTGATATCGAAACAATATATATAATTGCATTAAAATATCAAACTTTAATATGGAAAATATTCTTGTTACAACAAAAATATTAATAAATGATTTGTTGATTCAAAACAATTACATATATTTGAGTACTCATTTTCTTATATAAAAAACGTCAGAATGATAAAGAAATTTGTTTCGTTTTTTATCCCACCGGATAGCTGGAAAACTGCCGTAGCAGTTATCTTAGGAATTTTAACTGGATTTTTCATCCTAATTATTCATGTATCAAACGCTTCTTCATATCTTTCTGATGATCCAAAAACTTGCATAAATTGTCATGTAATGTATCCTCACTATGCATCCTGGTCAAAAAGCAGTCATCAGGCTTCAGCGACTTGTGTTGACTGTCATGTTCCAAATGATAATATTTTCAGAAAATATGCATTTAAGGCAAAAGATGGGTTTATGCATTCGACGTATTTTACATTTCGTTGGGAACCTCAGGTTTTGAAGATCAAATCAGCAGGCACACAGGTTGTTCAGGAAAACTGTATTAGATGTCATTTAAGGCAAGTAGATATGGTTCAAATAGTTGAAGTAACAAGAGATATGGCAAATCGCGGTGACGGAAAATTGTGTTGGGAATGTCACAGGGAAACGCCACATGGAACAGTAAAAAGTTTATCATCATCACCACATTCTGTTGTTGAAAGGCTTCCAACAGTTTTGCCTGCATGGCTTGAACAGTTTATGAATAAAGAATAAATCAAATTAGTTGTATTGTAAAAATATTTTCCGCATCGATATTTTAACTTTAAATATTCATTTATGAAAAGCATTAGAGAACTCACAAAAGAAAAGCCATGGTTAAACTGGGTAATATTTTTTATTACAGTGATTGTGGTTTTTATAATTGGATTATTTGCTGCATCAATTGTAGAAAGGCGCAGTGAAGCTCAGTTGTATTTCCAGATGGTACAGCCTATTCCCGACTGGGAGCCAGATAATGCAGTATGGGGTGAAAACTTTCCAAGGCAATATCAATCATACATTAAAACTTTAGATACAACTTATGCCAGCAAATATCATGGTTCTGCAATGATAGACTATTTAGCAAAATACCCGGAACTTGTAGTAATGTGGGCCGGTTATGCATTTTCACGAGATTATAATCAGGGTCGTGGGCATTATTATTCAGTTAGTGATGTTCAAAATACACTTCGAACAGGAGTACCACAACCGGGAACCTGCTGGACCTGTAAAAGTACCGATGTACCCAGATTAATGAATGAGATTGGAGTTGAACAGTTTTATTCATCCAAATGGGCTGAAATTGGTCCTGAAATAAAGCATCCCATTGGATGTCAGGATTGTCATGATCCAAAAACCATGAATTTAAGAATTACAAGACCTGCTTTAGTTGAAGCTTTTGCTAGAAGAGGAGAAGATATTTCCAAGGCTACACTTCAAGAAATGAGATCATTGGTTTGTGCCCAATGCCATGTTGAGTATTATTTTAAGGGGCCGGGAACATATTTAACATTTCCGTGGGATGAAGGACTTACTGCGGAAAGTATGGAGTCGTATTTAGATAAAGTAGGACATGTTGATTGGGTACATGCATTAAGCAAAGCGCCGATGATAAAGACACAACACCCTGATTATGAATTATTTAAAACCGGCATTCATGCAAAAAGAGGAGTAAGTTGTGCCGACTGCCATATGCCATATATGCGAGAAGGCGGCGTAAAATTTACTGATCATCATATTTCAAGTCCTTTAGACAATATAGCAAATAGTTGTCAGGTTTGCCACCGTGAAGGAGAGGCAGAATTAAGGGCAAATGTTTATGAGATACAATCCAGAACTGCCGAATTAAGAAGAATTGCTGAGGTAAACCTTGCAACTGTTCACATTGAAGCAAAACACGCTTGGGATAATGGAGCAAAAGAATCTGATATGAAAGAGATCCTTCAACTAATAAGACATGCTCAATGGAGATGGGATTTTATTGCAGCATCAAACGGTATGGGATTTCATTCGCCGGGAGAATCGTTAAGAGTATTGGGAACATCTATTCAAAAAGCTAATGAAGCAAGAATATTACTTGCAACTTTGTTTGGAAAAAACGGATGGGAATACCCGGTTAAATTACCTGATATTTCTACTAAGGAAAAAGCTCAGAAATACATTGGACTAGATATGGAAAAGCTACGTCAGGAAAAAAAGGAATTTAAAACTAATACTCTTCCTGCTTGGTTAACACAACAAGGTAGTATATAATCCTATTAACAAAAAGATAATAAAAGGCTGTATCTAACTTTGGGTACAGCATTTTTTATATAACCTCAGCAACAACAAATGTGCTTCCGCCAACAAAGACAAGATCATTTGAATTAGCGCTTTTTAGAGCAAGATTATAAGCTTCTCTAACAGAATTACATGCTATTCCTGATAATCCTGAATCAACAGCATTTTTATATAATGTTTCTACACTTAATCCTCTAGGAACATCGGGCTTACAAAAATAATAAGATGCATCTTGCGGTAATAACTTTAGTGTAGAGTTAATATCTTTATCATCAACCATTCCAAGTATAAAGTGGAGTTTATCATAATTAATATTTCTGATAGCATTCATAGTAATTGTTAAACCATCAATATTATGTCCGGTATCAAAAAGAACTCTTGGATTTTCACCTACAATTTGCCATCTACCTTCAAAACCGGTATTTTCAATAACATTTTTAAGCCCCTCTGAGATATCACTTTCTGAAACTTTATACTTAGAAAATTTATTCATGATGTTTATTGCGGCTAATGCTGTAATTATATTCTCCTGTTGATATGGCCCCCATAATCCACATAAATAGCTTTTCTCTATATCATCTATAATTAAATGAACTTTCATGTAATACCTTCTATTTTCAAAAACAATATCTGAGCTTATTAGATTGCATATATCAGTTGCATAAAACAATTTACTTTTACATTCAGAAGCTTTTAATTCAAAAACTTTGGCTGTTTCTTCCTGTTTACGACCTATTACAACAGGAATGTTCGGTTTAATAATTCCTGCTTTTTCGAATGCAATTTTATTCAAAGTATCACCAAGGAAAGCTGTATGATCTAGCCCTATATTTGTAATAATTGAAATCTCCGGACTAATAATATTTGTAGAATCAAGTCTCCCTCCCATTCCGGTTTCAATTACAGCAATATCAACATTTTCGTTGGCAAAATATTCAAAAGCAAGCGAGATTGCCATTTCGAAAAAAGAAGGTTTTAATTTTTCAAAGAAAAGCTTATGTTGATTTACAAAATCGACAACATAGCTTTCCGATATCATTTCACCATTTATTCTAAATCTTTCACGAAAATCTCTAAGGTGAGGAGAAGTTGTTAGTCCGGTTTTATAACCGGTCTGTTGCAGCATAGAAGCAATCAGGTTTGAAACCGATCCCTTTCCATTTGTACCTGCTATATGAATTGATGGGAATTTTTTTTCAGGGTGGCCGAAATACTCACTAAGCTTAATAGTATTATCAAGGTTGGCTTTATAAGCAGCAGCGCCGATACGGTGAAAAACCGGCAATTGACTTTGAAGATAATCAATAGTTTGCTTATAATTCATCAAACTATACTTATATTAATTGATGCGAATAAAGTTATAGGTTATTGTACCTGTTTGTTCTTCAGGGGCATCTTGTTTAAGGTCGAATCTAGCTTTTCTGGCAGCTTCTTCAGCGAGAGTCCAAAGAGTTCTGTCAGTTGCAGTAGTTCCCCTTGCTCCGGCTGTAGCTCTTGTAACTTGTCCGTTTCTGTTAACAGTAATAGTTACCACCACCCTACCTTGTGCCGAGGTAGTATAATCAGGGATTGGCAAATAATTTGCTTTTCTACCGGAAAGGTTGAAATCAACACCCCCACCTTTACCACTGCCATCGTAAGAATCTCCATCCGGAACTCCGGTTGGTTTTCCTTGCGCACCTTCACCTTCAGTATTACCCTGATTTTGCTGAGTAGTACTTCTATCATCTCTTCCCGGGAACAATGCCCTGGGATCTACTACCGGCTTGGCTTCTTCTTCAGTTTGCTTTGCCTCTTCCTGTGAAGGTTTAGTTTCAGGCTGAGGTTTAGTTTCAGGTTGCGGCCTAGGTCTGGGTTCAGGTTTTGCTTTTGTTTCAGGCAGAGTAACACTTTCTTCCGTTGTTTGAGTAGCAATATCTTCCTGTTGAGAAGAAGTTGCTGGTTGTGCAGAAGAAGGAGTAGGCAAAGGAGCTGAAAATGGAGTTTTGTCTCCAAATCCATGTTCTGTATATCCTAAAGCAACAAGAACACCTTCTTCTTCAGGCAAAGGAAGTGGTGTTTTTAAGCTAGTGAAAATTAAAAAGATTAAAATAAGAACATTGAATATGATTGTGCCAATCAATGCCCTATTTTTGTCTTTTTTACCGTTGGTTTCCATTGTAATTATCTTTGAGGTTGAGTAGCCAAAATAACCTTGTGTTTGGTATTATATTGAGCATTTATTTTATTCACAACATCAATTATGCTAACTATGTTTTGTATAGGAACTGATTTGTCGCTTCTTAGCACCACTGAAGCTTCAGTCTCGTTTCCTATTTTGCCGGTAAGCCCAGAATAAAGATTATTAAGATCAACCGGAATATCTTCAAGAAAAATCTGAGCTGCGTCATCAACATAAAGAGTAACAGATTGTTTAGCCATAGTGCGACTTTCACTAGATGGTAAAAGAAGCTTTATAGCATTTGGAGCAACCAATGTTGAAGTAAGCATGAAGAAAATTAACAAAAGAAAAACGAGGTCAGACATGGATGCCATGTTAAACTCAGCTTTTCTGGTATTTCTTGGTTTAATTGCCATATCAGTTTTATATTAAGATGCAGGTTCGTGTAATAAATCCATAAATTCGGTAGCTCTAGCTTCCAAGATAAAGATCAGTTTTTCTATTTTAGAAACAAGAATGTTGTAGCAGATATATGCAATAATACCAACAACAAGACCGGCAATAGTAGTAACCATTGCTTCATATATTCCACCAGCCAGCAAAGAGATATCGATGTTATTGCCTGCCATAGACATATTATAAAAAGCCCTAACCATTCCTATAACAGTACCAAGGAAACCAATCATAGGAGCAGCACCTGCAACAGTAGAAAGGAAGGCTATATTTTTCTCGAGCTTAGCCACTTCTAATTTACCAACATTTTCGATAGCAGCATTAATATCATTAAGCGGGCGGCCAATTCTCACAACACCCTTAGCTATCATTTTAGATATAGGTGATGTATTGTTTTTACAAAGGGCTTTAGCACTGTCTATTCTACCCTCATAAATAAAATCTCTGATATTATTCATAAAGTTAGTTTCATCGTTTGATGCTCTTCTAATAGCGAAATATCGTTCAATAAATATATATATTGCAACTATGAGCAAAATTGCCAAAGGAATCATAACTATACCACCTTTTACGGCAAGATTAAGCAATGATAATGTTTCGTGTGTTGGCATAGCTTCTGCGGCATCTGTTAGTTGATCCGCAGTAGAAAGCTGAACTTGAAGTAGGATTAAATTAAGCATGAATTTTATCAGATTTTAATTATTACTATTAACTCAAAATCGTATATTTTATTACCCGTACAAAATTAATAATTGTTTTGTTTGCTTGAAAAAATACCGATATTTATTATTGTTATACGTTAATAAATAAAAAAGGCTGCATAACAGCAGCCTTTTTGACTTAAACTTCCAAATAATATGTATTAAAGGAGTTTAACTTTAGCAGCATTTAACCCCTTTCTACCTTCTTCCAACTCAAATGATACTTCATCGCCATCTTGAATCTGGTCTATAAGTCCTGATACGTGTACGAAAAATTCTTTTTCTGACTCATTCTCTTTAATAAAACCATATCCTTTAGTTTTGTTAAAGAATTTAACAGTTCCTTGTTTCATAAAATTTAAAAAAATAATGTTGATAAAAATTTAAATAACGCCGCAAAGGTAGGTGTTTTTTTTATATTCGGAGGAATTTTTTTCCAAATATCAAAAAAAAATTAAAACGAAGTTTAAACTCTAATTCCAAAAATAGTAATATCATCAACTTGATCGTAGCTTTCACCTATAGAAGGATTTTGCCATTTGTCAAGCTCTTCCTCAATTGATATTTTCTGGACAGACATTGATTTGTGGGATATACCGGCGATAATACTTTTCAGGCGGCCAAAAGAGAATTTTTGTCCATCATTGCCTCCAAATTGATCAGCAATACCATCGCTGAATATATAAAGTCGATCTCCTTTTTTAAGTTGAATCTTATGACTTTTGTAGGCTCGAGTTTTTTTATGTAATGCCACGGAAGGATTATCCGGCAATAATTCCTCTAATAAATTCGAAAGGGGATCATCTGACTTTTTCTCCCCATTATTTTCCCTAACTATCCAAATTGGGGTTCTTGCAGCTGACCAATTGCATTCAAGAGTTTTTGTATTTATTGAAATGAGATTAACATACATCCCTTCCCTTTTCATATCTTCTTCGGAATTTTGCACTAATGATTCGATCAATATTTTCCTTAATTCCTCTAGAATTATTGAAGGTTCTGTGATTTCTTTTTTTCTAACAATTTCATTCATAAAACTAATCCCCAGCATACTCATAAAAGCACCCGGTACACCATGTCCGGTGCAATCAGCAACAGCAGCAATAATAAAATCGTCGATTTTATTTGCCCAATAAAAATCTCCTGATACAACTTCCTTAGGTCTGAATACTACAAAATAATCTTCAAAAAGATTTATTGCTTGTTTTTCAGATAGGATAACAGCCGACTGAATATGTTTAGCATAAAGTATTGAATCATCCATTCGTTTCTTCTGTCCTTCAATAAAGCTCTTTTGTTTTACAACCATATCTCTTTGGGATTCTATTTCATCTTTTTGAGACCTGATTTCCTCGTTGGCCATTTCAAGAAGCACATTATTCTCTGTGATAATAATATTGCTTTTTTGTTTTTGTTTATATCCGAATAATACTACAATTGCTAATGATACAACAAGTACAAATGCTATAATCAGAAAATTGCGTACAAGTATCTGTCTTCTAATAGTTTCAGCCGCGATAGTATCTTTTTTTGTTTGCTGCAGCATTGCTTCTTTAGTTTGTTTTTCAAATTCATAAAGCATAGAAGACTGCAATATCCTTTTTGTGTTTTCTTCATTATACAAACTATCCCTTGCTGCAATGTATTCTTTAAAATGATAATATGCCTCAACCGGATTATTTTGAAGTTCGAATACTTCATTAAGCATTTTATGTGCAAGAGACACAATATCTAATGCTTGGGCTTCTTTAGCATTTTCCAGAGCGATTATAAAATTCTGCTTGGCTTTGCTATAATTTTTCAAGCGTAAATAAAGTTCTCCCAGATATAGGTGAACCTCAGCTATTCTGTATTTATTATCAATATCGTAAAATATTTTCATTGCCTTATCGAGATTTTCTTTTCCCAAAGTATAATCTCCAATAAGCATATATAACGATCCTATTTCATTATAAATAACGCCAATTCCATCTTTATCGCCGTCTTTTTCCTCATATGCCAAAGAAAGGTCAAGACCTTTTAAGTAGAATTCTAGAGCTTCGTTATATTTTCCAAGATTTTTATATACCTCACCTATATTGATATAAGAAACGCTTATTCCAAATTCATTTCTCATTAACACCTCGATTTCCAGTGATTCAAGATAATATTCTAAGGCTTTTTCAAAATTTTTCTGATAAAAATAGACTATACCAATATTATTTAATACACTTGCTAATCCGAGAGAATCGTTAATAGATTTTGACACAGACAAAGACTTAAGAAAATAATCTATTGCTCCAGGATAATTCCCTTGTAGTCTGTAAATAGCACCAATTTGGTTAAGAGATTTACTAACTCCCTCAAGATCATTTAATTGCTCGAAATATTCAAGACTATTATAAAAGTTAGTTAAAGCGCAAGCTCTATCCCCTAATATTCTGCAAATTATTCCTCTTGAGTAGAGAATACTTGTTATGCCTTTGCTAAAACCTGCTTTCTTGGATAATTCCAAGGCAGTTTCAGAAAAAATGTAGGCTTGTTCGAGTTCATCAGCATCAAGCAGCTCATTCATTTTATCAATAGCAGATTGTGCAATTATCAAATCATGATTTTTCCCTTTATTTTGATCTGAAGAAGTATTACTATCTCCAAAAACCATAGATGGAAAAATAAACAACAAAATGAATGTTGAAAAAAGGAAAAATGCTTTATTGCCAGATAACATCAGGATAAAATGGTCCTCCAAAAATAATTAAAACAAATAACTGTTAAATACTATAACCGAACACAAAAATAATCAAAAAGCCAAGACTATGTATTCAATTATTAGATTGGTTTTATATATGGAGATTAAGATACTTTCATCGACAAAAAGGTAATATCATCAATTTGGTCATAAAATTCTCCACCCTGAGGGTTTTGCCAATTTTCCAATGAGTCTTCAACTGCCAACTTCTGTTTATTCATATCTAGATGCACAGAGTTTTGGACCACTTGCAATAATTGCCTTGATGAATATTTTTTTCCTTCGCGACCTCCAAACTGGTCAATTATTCCATCAGTAAACAGATACAACACATCGCCCTTTGAAAGAAAAATTTTCTTACCGGTAAATGCCTTAAAACTTTTATGTAAAGCAACTGAAGGGTTTTCGGGTTTGATTTCATCAATAGTTACAAAATTATTTTGTTTTGACAGGCGGCTTCGATATATCCACAGAGGAGTTCTTGCACCTGCATAATTGCATTCAAGATTATTTTTATCAATTACTAAAAGATTTACGTACATTCCCTCTCTCTTCATATCTGAATCAGCGTTATTAGACAAAGCTTCATTAAGATATGTTCTTAAATTTTCTAAAATTTTTTCTACATCAACTATTTCTTTCTTTTTTATTATATCGTTAAGAAAACTAACACCCAACATACTCATAAATGCACCTGAAACACCATGTCCGGTGCAGTCGACCAGTGCAACAACGAGATAATTTCTCACATTATAAACCCAAAAGAAGTCGCCAGAAACAACCTCTTTTGGCCTGAAAATAATAAAATAATCACCCAATAAACTCTTCATTTGAGCTTCGGAAGGAAGCATAGCAGACTGAATGTGCTGAGCATAAATGATAGAATCATCTATTTTTTTCTTTTGATTTTCAATAAAAGATTTTTGTTTAATTACTAAATCTCTTTGCGATTCAATCTCTTCTTTCTGCAAACTTATGATTTGGTTTTGTTCATTAAGTTTTAGGTTGATTCTTTTTAATTTCTGTTTTACATAAAAAACCCATACTAAAAAACATCCAATAATTAAAACCCCAATAATAAAAATAATTATCAGCAAGTTTTGACGCTTTATAACAATTTGACTTCTAATAATCTCCTTGTCCTTTTTTTCACTTTCAAACTTTGCATTTAAAAATTTTATCTGTTTTTGAATATCTTCTCCCTGTATTGAATCTTTATACGAAATGGAGATTTCATAATGCAATAATGCATTATGAAAGTCATTTAGTTTTTTATAACATAAATAATAGCTATTATGAATAGATTTCATATAATTCCTTAGTCTTGATTTTTCAGCTATAACAAGTGCACTATCAAGATATAATAATGCTTCCTCATAATTTCCCATATCTATAATTACGCTGGCAATATTTAGATAGGCACTTGCCATACCCCATTTTTGTTTTTTTTCAATAGTAATTGCCATTGATTTTTTCAGATAGTCTAATGCTTGCACATTATCACCCATATATCTGTAAGTAGCTGCAATATCATTATAAGAAAAATCCAAGTAATGAAATAAATTAAGTTGTTCTCTGATTGCTAATGCTCTTTTTTGATATTTTAGAGCTTCCTCAAAATCTTCACTAAGATTAAACATGTTGCCAAGTTCATGTAATGCCACATGGTACATTCCATCAACATCAGTTGAATCTCCATATTCCAGTGCTTCAAGGAAGTAAATTCTTGATTGATGAAATTCTCCACTATTTCTAAAAACAAATGCAGCATAAACATTTGCCAACTCAAGAAAATCAGACAATTTATTTTCTTCAATATATTTCAAAGTCTGAATAACAATACTAATTGCCTTCTCATAATCACCGGTCCAAGACAATAAATAAGCCGCCCTCAATTTTGATTTTAGGTATAAATCAATATTATTATCAATAATTGCTTTCTCTGAAGTGATTATTAAAACTTCCACTGCTCTTTGAAAATCTGAGGTAGATTCAAGGAATGAACCATATTTATAAATCAAGTTTGGATTTACCTTATAATTTCGATTATCCATCAAAGAGTCAATTTTCGAGATATAACTATACATCTTTTCAGGCTGATCATTAATATAAAATATATCTGCTAAATCAATCATTGCCTCTAATGATACTTCTAAATCTCCGGAAGTTTCTGCTATGATAGTTAGGCTGTCTGTTTTCCCCTGAGGAAAGACGACAGCTACATTTAATATAAGCAGCAAATAAAAAACTAATCTTTTCATTTTTAAGAATAAAAAACCTGATTTAGTAAAAGGCCTTACTATTATTCAAGCTATGCCAAATATAAATAAAAAAGACAAGAAATTCTTTGTTAATATAATATTCTTGGGTATTATATCATTATTGATAAGAGTGTAATATCATCTATCTGTTCAAAACATTCTTCTTTGTCAGGATTTTTCCAGTTGTACAAAGCTTTTTCAATAGTATTTCTCTGGTCATCCAAATTGTGTTTACATGTGTCGATTAGCAACTGTTTTAATTGTTTAGTTGAAAACTTTTTCCCTTCCGGGCCTCCAAATTGATCAATGATACCATCAGAAAACATATAAAGCTTATCGCCGGGATTAAGATTTATGCTATGATTTGTAAATTCTGACATTTTATTTGTAAATGCAACGGAAGTAGTGTCAGGGCTGTATTCCTCAATTGAAGAGTTTTCATTAAAATCATTTCTAATAATCCATAGCGGACTTCTTGCACCAGACCAATAGCATTTATTTGTACTTCTATCAATATTTGCAATACAAATATTCATGCCTTCCCTTTTCATATCCTGTTCGGAATTTTGCTGAAGAGCATCTACTAAAGATTTCCTCAGTTCTTTCAATATTGATGCAGGATTGGTTATTTCTTTTCTTTTGACAATTTCGTTAAGAAGGCTAATTCCAAGCAAGCTCATAAAAGCACCTGACACACCATGGCCTGTGCAATCAGCAACTGCAATAATAAGTTGATTTTTTATTTTTGCCGCCCAATAAAAATCGCCTGAAACAACTTCTTTTGGTTGGAAAATTATATAATGTTGTCCGAGGAGCTCAAATGTTTGGTTTTCAGGCAATATTAATGCAGATTGAATATGTTGCGCATAAGAAATCGAATCTTCCATCTTTTTCTTTTGACGTTCAATAACTTCCTTATGTTCTACAACTATTGTATGTTGTGTTTCTATTTCGTCTTTTTGAGCTCTAATTTCTTCATTTGCTTGTTCAAGTAGTACATTTTTTTCACTTATAACTTTATTATTTTTTTTCTTTTGCGAATAAGCATAAAGGATAAATATTATAAACAATACTAGTATTCCGGACCCAACAATAAAAAAGTTTCTGACTACAATTTGTTTTTGAGCTTCAACTTCCTGTTTAGCAATTATATATTTCTGATTTTCAATTTCTTGTTGTTTTTTTTCTGTTTGATACCTTGTTTCAACCTCAGCCAATGCCTTAGCCTTATCTTCATTAAATATACTATCTTTGGTTTCAATAAACATTTCTGCATATTCAAGGGCTTTTGGTAGATTTCCCATCTTCTTATTTACTTTCATCAAAGATTTAGCTGCAAGATTTATTCTTGAAATGGAATTAACTTCTTTTGCAATTCTCATAGATTTATCAGCATATATTAAAGCTGTGTTTAAGTAATGCTGATATTTTTCGGAATCTGATTTATATAACTCCGCAATATCAAGATTCAGCATTGCAATATTCTCACAATTAAGAGCCATTCCGCTCTTATCACCAATAATTTCTTTCAATGACAGAGATTTCATAAAGTTATCAATAGCTTTATTAAAGGCATCTATCTTTTCCTTCTTACCACTTATAATAAGAGCTTTTTCATTAAAAGCAGTTCCAATATTGTTATAGCACATTGACATATTTCTTCTATCGCCAATTTCTTCAGAAATTGCGAGAGCTTTATAATAATATTCCAATGCTTTATCAATCTTCTCAAAGTTATTGTCAATGTTATTATTCTTTCTATTAAGGTCAACCAGAACAGCGCCTATATTATTGTAGCATCCGGCTATTTGTTGTTTTTTATCTAACTCGATAGCTATGTTTAAAGCTTTAGAATAATATTCCAGTGCCAGTTCAAGATTGTTCTGATTTTTATGAATATTACCAATATTATTATAATTACCTGCCATTATATCTTTATTTCCGATAGCTTCATTTATTTCCAAGGCTGTCATGAATGATTCGAGAGCTTTATCATAAACTCCAAGATTCCAAAACACTAGTCCTATATTATTATAAGCTCTTGCAATATAGTCCTGATTATTCAATTCCATACTAATTTCAAGAAACTCCTCAAAATGCTGCATTCCTTCAAAATATTTGCCATTAGATGCATTTATCATTCCAAGTCTATTAATTGCATCTGCAACTTGAATCAAATCATTTAACTCCTTAAAAATTTCCACAACTCTAGAGTATTTATCAATAGCTAAATCTATCCTACCTGCAAGCCAGTCAATATTTCCTGATAATCTTAATGCTTCAGCTTCCAGAGTTTTAAATCTGTTGTTTTCATTGAAATTATTATGTGCTAATTCGACTGCTTTGCTAAAATAAAAAACTGCAGAGTCGATATTAGTTTTTTGGGATACTATTCCTTTTTCTATTAATTTTTTAATTTGGGTTGTATCGTGAATGTTTTCCTCAGCATTATAATCTGACATTGCTGACAAATTAATGACGTATAAAAAGCAAAGAAAAACTGTAAATTTTCTCTTCATTACGAATTGATTTTTAAATATTTGATTGAAAAACAAATTTATAAAAAAAAGCTAATAACAGGACTTTTATAAAGACATTTTTATTTTTTATCAGAATAATATAGTTGTTCGTATAATCAAGAAATTAGTGAATTCTTTATAATAAAGTTTCAAAAAAATGCTTTCTTTAAATAAACTAAATCAGCAACTTAAGGATAAAGCTACAATAATTTGCAGTTTTTTTGTAAAAAAATTTTTGGTTATTTAAATATAGAAAGTATCTTTGCACTCTCAAAAAATGAGGGTATCGATCTTAGATATTATAAATAAATTGACTTGGTAGCTCAGCAGGTAGAGCACATCCCTTTTAAGGATGGGGTCCTGGGTTCGAATCCCAGCCAAGTCACTTTTTTTATTATAGGGCGGTAAGTAAAAGCTCTATATCCTGATAAGGCAAGCTGTAATGCTCTCCTATATGCTGATTTGTAAGTGCTCCATTAAAAATATAAACTCCGTGTCTGATTCCTTGATCCGTTTTTAGCAGGCTTAAAATGCTTCCGGATTCTCCGATATTAATAAGTACAGGTGCAAAAAAATTGCTGAAAGCATAAGATGCAGTATGAGGAACTCTTGATGCAATATTTGGTACGCAATAATGTGTAACTCCTTGTTTTTGAAAAACAGGATCGGCATGATTTGTTAGCATTGAAGTTTCAAAACATCCACCTTGGTCAATACTAACATCAATAATTATAGAACCTTGTTTCATTTGTTTCACCATATCTTCAGTAACAAATATGGGGGTTCTTCCCAGTCTGGAATGTATTGCACCAATAACTACATCAGCTGTTTTAAGGGATTTTAAAAGTATTTTTGGTTGAATGATTGATGTAAATACTCTTGAATTAAGATTATTTTGCAACCTTCTGAGCTTATAGATAGAATTATCAAAAACTTTCACCCATGCACCAAGTCCCATAGCGGCTCTGGCAGCAAATTCGCCAACAGTTCCTGCACCTAATATAACCACTTCTGTAGGTGTAATTCCCGAAAAACCACCAAACATTCTACCTTTTCCCAATTTTTTATCGGCTAGATATTCACCTGCAATTAGTATTGCAGTATTACCCGCAATTTCGCTCATACTTCTTAAAAGCGGAAAAGTATTCATTTTATCCTTTATCATTTCAAAAGATAATGCAGTAACTTTCTTGCGCATAAGAGTACGAAAATACTCCTCTCTCTGCACAGCCATTGTAACGGTAGAAATTAGCAATTGACCGGGCTTAACCAAATCAAGTTCGACATCACTTAAAGGGGCTATTTTTAGAATTATATCTGCTTCAAAAACTTCTTTAGCAGTAGGAACTATTTCAGCCCCGGCTTCTGCGTATTCATTATCAGGAAAATATGCATTTTCTCCGGCCTTAGTCTCTACAATCACTCTGTGTCCGTTTTGAATAATAAGAGCCACACCTTCAGGAGCAATTGGAACTCTGGTTTCCATCAATAAAGTTTCTTTAGGAATTCCTATTATCAAATTACTTTTTCTTTTAGTAACTTCAAGCATTTCCTCTTTAGGCAATAAAGCTCCTGAAGGACCAAAAAATTTATATTCGTGATGTGGAGTTTCCATACTATGTTTGATTTAATATCTAATAATTCTCTTATTATCTGATTCTTCCATGTATATTTTTATACAATCTTCCGGCAAAAGCTCATCAACTTTTTCGGGCCATTCAATAAAACAATAATTTCCGGAAAAAAAATAATCTTCATACCCAATGTCATAAGCTTCCTCTATTTTCTTAATTCTATAAAAATCGAAATGATAAACCGGGGTATTATTTTCTGTTGCATATTGATGGACTATACCAAAGCTTGGGCTACATGCGTTATCGGAAACGCCAAGTTTGCCGCACAAGGTTTTTATAAATGTTGTTTTTCCAACTCCCATATTGCCAAACAAGGCAAATATTCTGAAATCGGAAAATTCAGACAACAGCTTTTCGGCAATTGCCGGCAACTCATTTATACTATTGCATATTATAATATTATTGCTTTTATTCATCAACTCTTAGGCTTTAAAAACACAAATGGCACAATCATTTCTTCAAGAGAAATACCACCATGCTGGAAAGTATTTCTGTAATAATTTACATAGTAATTATAGTTATTGGGATAAACAAAAAAACCATCTTTTTTTGCAAAAATATACCGACTGCTGACATTATCCTGTGGAAGATATGCCATAGCAGGATTGGAAACATCCAAAACTTCCTTTTTTTCGTATTGCAAACTCTTTCCGGTTTTAAATCTAAGATTAGCATTTGTGTTCTTATCTCCAATAACTTTCAAAGGACTTCCTACTTTAATAGAACCATGATCCGTTGTAATAATCACATTGATTTTTTTATAATGCAAATGATTAATAATGTCAAATAATGGAGAATGATCGAACCAACTTAAAGTAAGTGATCTATATGCCGCTTCATCATCAACAAGTTCTTTAATAACTTCCATTTCAGTTCTGGCATGAGACAGCATATCTACGAAATTATACACTAAAACATTAAGATTTGCATTAAGATAATTATCAATGTTTTCAGCAAATTTCTTCCCACCACTAAGAGTGAGAATTTTATTATAATGATATTTGATATTTAATCCATTACGTTTTAGCTGTTCGCCCAGAAGCTCCATTTCGAAGCGGTTTCTCGACGATTCATCCTCGCCATTATCCCAATATTGAGGATATTTTTTAATTATATCAATAGGTACAAGTCCGGCAAAAAAAGCATTTCTGGCATATTCAGTTGTTGTAGGTAAAATGCTAAAATATAAGTCTTCGATTTCTATATTAAATAATTCTTCAAATCGAGGTTGAAGAATTTTCCATTGGTCAAACCTAAGATTATCAATTAGGATAATGAAAGTTTTCTCATGATTCTTCAGAATAGGAATACATTTTTCTTTGAAAACAGTATGCGAAAAAACAGGTTTATCTTCAGTTTTTCCGGCCAGCCAATCCGTATAATTATCTTCAACATAGTCTGAAAATAAAGAATTGGCTTCAACTTTTTGCATCTTCAGAATTTCATTAAGGCTATCATCTTTAGATTTCTCTAACTCCAACTCCCAATATGTCATTTTTTTATAAAGTTCGATCCATTCATAATGATCGAGCCTATTAGATAAAGCCATACCCAGTTGCCTAAACTCCTGTTGATAATTTAAAACAGTCTTTGCAGTTATTAATCTTTTATTATCAAGGGTTTTTTTTAAAGAAAGAAGAATTTGATTTGGATTTACGGGCTTAATAAGATAATCAGCAATTTTGCTACCTATTGCTTCTTCCATTATAGATTCTTCTTCACTTTTGGTTATCATAATAACAGGCAGGGCAGGTTTTAAGCTCTTTATAATATTTAATGTTTCTAACCCACTTAAGCCAGGCATATTTTCATCTAGCAGAACAACATCAAATACTTTATCCTTAATTAGGTCAATGGCTTCATTACCG
>CAZRNU010000033.1:0-25685 GCA_964601515.1 uncultured Bacteroidales bacterium
ATGCCTTGTCCCTACGATGAAACCCCTGCAATGTCTTGTCCCTGTGTGGGGGATAAAACCATTGGTCAATTGCGGTTTCGAAATCCAGGCAAAAACAATATATCCTCAATTATTGGATCGTACAAATCGGTTGTTACAAAACATACAAGAAAAATTAATCCTGATTTTGCATGGCAGTCAAGATTTTATGATCACATCATTCGCGATGATAAATCATTTAAAAACATATCCAAATATATTATTGAGAACCCTCTGAAATGGCAATATTCCAAACATTTTACCGTATAAACAACAATTCCCTGTATTTAGGTAATGGCCACATTTGATTGTCAACAATCAATTCCAGTTTGTCGATGTTATAACGGATATCTTCAATGTAGGGTTTAATAACCTTTGAATATGCCTCTGCACGTTTTGCAAGATCAGGAATCTGATTAATCTCTTTTCGTTTGTCAACCATTTCCTTAACTTTTTCCCTTATATTTTTCAGATATTCTGAAATCTTGCGGATAGTTTGCTTTTGAGGGGCTGCCATGTCTTCGAACTCAGTTTTATCGGAAAACAATTCTTTTAAACCCATTACATTGTTAATCAAAACATTTTGGTATGCAATAACTGTAGGTACTATATGATTAATTGCTAGGTCAGCTAAAACTCGGGCTTCGATTTGAACTTTTTTAATAAAAATCTCATTTCTGATTTCAAATCTTGCGTGTAATTCTCTTTCCGACAACACATTGAAGTTATTGAACAGCTTTATGGAAGATGGTTTTAGAAATGTTGTAAATGCTTCGGTAGCATCTGCTATATTTGGCAATCCTCGTTTTGCGGCTTCTTTCACCCATTCTTCGCTATATCCGTTTCCTTCAAATCTTATCTTTTTGGATGCAACAATTGTTTTTCTGATTATCTGGAAAATTGCCTCATCTTTTTTAACTCCTTTGGCAATTAGCTTGTCAACTTCAGTTTTAAAATTAGTCAATTGCTCAGCCATTGCTGTGTTAAGCACTATCATTGGAGATGCGCAACTAGCTGATGAACCTACTGCTCTGAACTCAAATCTATTTCCTGTAAATGCAAAAGGAGAAGTTCTGTTGCGGTCGGTGTTGTCGAGAAGAATCTCTGGAATTTTCCCTATGATGTCAAGCTTTAACTCGGTTTTTTCATCAGGAGTCATTTTCTTGTCAGACACTCTTTCTTCAATTTCATCGAGTACTTTGTTAAGAGTTTTGCCTATAAAAACAGACATTATAGCAGGTGGTGCTTCATTAGCTCCTAATCTGTGAGTATTTGCCTCGCTGGCTATGCTTCCTAAAAGAAGAGCAGAATGGTCGTATACGGCTTTAACTGAGTTTACCAAAAAGGTAAGGAATTGTAGATTGTTTTTTGGTGTGCCACCGGGTGATAAAAGGTTAACTCCGGTATCGGTTAAAAGCGACCAGTTACAGTGTTTGCCCGATCCATTTACTCCTTTAAATGGTTTTTCGTGGAAAAGAACGCGAAATCTGTGTTTACGTGCGATATTATCCATTAAAGACATTAATAGTTGGTTGTGGTCAACGGCAAGGTTGGCTTCTTCGAATATAGGAGCACATTCAAACTGGTTTGGTGCAACTTCATTATGTCTTGTTTTTACAGGAATTCCTAGTTTATAACATTCCATTTCAAAATGTTTCATAAACAACATTACCCTTTCCGGAATTGACCCAAAATAATGATCTTCAAGCTGCTGATCTTTTGCAGCCGCGTGTCCCATCAGTGTTCTTCCTGTTAGTGCAAGGTCCGGGCGGGCATTATATAAAGCTTCATCAACAAGAAAATACTCTTGCTCCCAGCCGAGAGTTGAAATAACCTTTTTTACATCCTTGTCGAAATACTGACAAACCTCGCTTGCTGCTTTATCGAGAGCATTTAGTGATTTTAAATGGGGGGTTTTAAAGTCAAGAGCTTCGCCTGTATAAGAAACAAATATTGTTGGTATACATAGTGTTTGCTCTAATACAAATGCAGGAGAAGAAGGGTCCCAGGCACTATAGCCACGAGCTTCAAATGTATTTCTGATTCCTCCCGAGGGGAAGCTGGATGCGTCAGGCTCTTGCTGAACAAGTAAGTCACCGCTGAACGTTTCAAATGCCATGTTGTTTTTTCCAAGCGAAAAGAATGCATCATGCTTTTCTGCAGTAGAGCCGTTTAATGGGTGAAACCAGTGAGTGTAATGTGTTGCTCCTCTTTCCATTGCCCATGCCTTCATTCCGGCTGCAACCTGTGCTGCAACCTTTCGTTCTATTCTTCTGCCTTCATCTATGGCGCTTGCAACACTTTCAAATGCTTCGGCCGACAAGTATTTGCGCATTTTTTCCCTGTCAAATACGTTTATCCCAAAAACTTCAGAAATCTTTCCTTCTGTAATATCTGCAGAAACAACCGGTCTTTTAAGCGCTTCTTCTACAGCGCGAAATCTTAACTGTGGCATATTTTTTAATTTTTATGTTAAAAATCAATTTTGAAAGTGCAAAAATAAGAAATAATGATTGAGGTGTTTGAAAAAAGGGGGGGTGTTGATAAAAAATGTAAAAAGTTAATAAGTGTGGATTAAAAAACAAGGGGTGTTGTAAAAATAATTAATCAAATTGTAAAACATTTTTATTAGAATTTAATTATTCGTTGCATAATTTGCGTTGAATACTCAGGTTATTCGTTGCATTATATTATTCTAAGCACATAATTAGCTCAGTAATAACTGTTTTGTTCATTTCAACATCATTACGCATTTCAAATTTTATTTTCACCAAAAAAATCCTATCAATTATCTTGAAAAAAATAAGAACTTTGGGATGATAAACATAATAAAATGCAAGTAAACGGAAAACATTACCGAACTATTTGGCCTGATAATGTTAATCAGGGAATAATAAATATTATAGACCAGACTAAATTGCCCTATGAATTTGCTATAAAGCAGATTTCATCATACAAGGAAATGATTAAGGCTATAAAAGACATGGAAGTGAGAGGTGCGGGTTTGATTGGGGCAGCTGCAGGTTTTGGGATTTATCTTGCAACATTGGAAGCTCCTGACAACTCGGGCTTTAATACATTTTTATCAAACGCTGCAATAGAAATGAAGCAATCCAGGCCAACGGCAATTAATCTTGAATGGGCGGTGGATATTGTTATGGAAGCGATTGAAAAAGAAAACATTATTGAGAATAAGCAAAATGTTGCATTTAATACGGCTACGCAAATTGCTGACGATGATGCTGAAATTGGCAGACAAATAGGAATACAAGGGCTTCCTTTGATTCAGAAGATTAGTAATGAAAAGAATGGTGAAGTTGTAAATATTCTAACTCACTGCAATGCCGGTTGGCTTGCGTTTGTTGATTATGGCTCGGCTCTATCTCCAATTTATGCTGCGCATGAAAAGGGAATAAAAGTGCATGTTTGGGTTGATGAAACAAGGCCTCGCAATCAGGGAGCATTTCTTACATCCTGGGAATTGTCAAAAGCAGGCGTTCCTCATACTGTAATTACCGACAATGAAGGTGGACTGCTTATGCAGAAAAAAATGGTTGATATGGTTATTGTGGGAAGTGATCGTACAACTTATACCGGCGATGTTGCAAACAAAATAGGCACATACCTTAAGGCTCTGGCAGCTTATGATAACAATATCCCGTTTTACGCTGCTGTTTATTCTTCATCAATTGATTGGAAAACATCTGATGGTGTTAAAAACATCCCTATTGAGAAAAGAGGAGATGACGAAGTCAGGTTTATAACAGGTTTAGATAAAAACGGTAAAGTATGCAGAGTTTCTATTGTTCCTGATGAAAGTCCGGTTTCAAACTATGCTTTTGATGTAACTCCCGCCAGACTTGTTACCGGAATTATTACCGAAAGAGGTGTTTGCAAAGCTTCAAAAGAAGGTATTGCGGAGTTGTTTCCTGAAAAGTTTTGAGAATGTATAACGAAGGTGTAATAAAATTTGACTTTTTGTGTAAGGATAAAGAACATCTTATCCCAAATAATCTTTTTGAAGTAATTAATCCTGTAAGAAATATTCTTGCTGATAAAAACCTTATCGGACAATATGCAGATGGATTGTGTTATGGAAATATCAGTATCAGAATTGGCAATAGTGATGAGTTTTATATAAGCGCTTCCGACACAGGAAAATTTCAGAAAACAGGCAAGGAGCATTATGTGAGAATTCATGAATGTAATATTGAAAAAAATTTTTGCAATTATAGTGGAATAGGACTGCCCTCATCCGAAACATTAACACATTATATAATATATAAGCTCTGCAAAGATGCAAACTCCGTTATTCACATTCACAATCGTGAAATATGGCACAAACTGATTGATAAGGTTCCGACTACTCCCAAGTCGGTAGAATATGGAACTATCGCAATGGTTAGAGCAGTTGAGCTGTTGTTTGCAAAAGGCAATCTAAAGGAAAGTAAGATACTCGTAATGCACGGCCATGAAGAAGGTGTAGTGTGTTTTGGGAAAAATCCTGAAGATGCAATGGGGGTTTTAAATAAGTGGTTTTAATAATACTCACTAAAACTCTATCACCTGATAATCATTATCAAGAGTATTGATGTATAAAAGCTTGTTTCTCAGCAGATTTCCCTTGTTGGTTAATATTTTAACTACTTCTGCTACTTCAAACGATGCTGTAAGTGCCGGGGTGAATGACGGATTGCCGAGCTCTTGTTCCATCCCTTTATTGTCGTTGGTTGCATAAATAATATCAAAAAGATTGTCGCCCGGAAATAGTGTAGATACATGCCCGTACCAACCTGCAATTGCGCCAAAAACCATTGGAGTATTTAATCTGTCTGCTGAGCTTCTAACAATTTTTCTTGCACCTATAGAGTCCAGTGCATCAACAATTACATCATGCCCTTTTAAAATTTCATCAGCATTATTTTCAGTAATAAAAACAGGAATAGCCTCAACAATTATATCCGGATTTACAAGTTTAACTCTTTCTTTTGCGGCAAGGGCTTTGTGCTTCCCAATATTTTCAACATTAGATAATAGTTGCCTGTTTAAGTTTGAAACATCAAACACATCTCCGTCAATAGCAGTAATATGTCCAATGCCTAATCTGGCAAGCTGTTCAACAATATGACCGCCTAGACCACCGCAGCCAACAACAGCAACTTTTTTTTGCCTTAGAGAAAGGTTTTCTTCATGGCTAAGCATTTTTTCATTTTTTGAGTACCTGTCCATGGAATTGTTTTATATGATTAATTATACAACCTTGCGAAAATACTTATAAAAATCATACTTTTGCCAAAAAATTACACAGGCAGTATGACAAAAAACACATCAATTTTGCTGATATATACCGGAGGAACCATTGGAATGGTGGAAGATTCTGAAACCGGAGCTTTAAGTCCTTTCGATTTTGAACATCTTACAGAACAAATTCCGGAAATCAAGAAATTCAAATTCAAAATAGACAGCATTTCCTTTGATCCTGTCATAGATTCTTCAAACAACAATCCTGAAGTATGGATTAAGCTGGCTCAGATTATAGAAGAAAACTATGAGAACTATGATGGCTTCGTTATTCTTCACGGTTCAGATACTATGGCGTTTACAGCTTCTGCCCTGAGTTTTATGTTGGAAAATCTTTCTAAACCTGTTATTCTTACAGGGTCTCAATTGCCTCTGGGTATGATTAGAACTGATGGTAAAGAGAATGTTATAACAGCTATTGAGATTGCTGCTGCAAAAGAAGACGGAAAAGCTATTGTGCCGGAAGTTTGTATATATTTTGAATATCAGCTTTACAGAGGAAACCGTACTCATAAATTTAATGCAGAACATTTCGAGGCTTTTCGTTCTGTAAACTACCCCGAACTTGCAAGAGCAGGGGTTGAAATAAAGTATAACCATTCTGCAATTCATAAATCTACTGATCAGGAATTTAGAATATTTACCAATCTCGACACTAATATTGCCATTTTAAAACTTTACCCGGGCATAAGCCAAAATACTGTTTCAGCAGTTTTTAATACCAAAGATGTTAAAGCTATAATTATTGAAACATATGGCTCAGGAAACGCACCTTCGGCTAAGTGGTTTTTGAATGAAGTTAAGAGTGCCATTGATAAGGGTATAATTGTGATGAATGTGACGCAATGCAGGGGAGGAGCAGTTCAGATGTCGAAATACGAAACCGGAATCGGGCTTCAGAAAGCTGGTGTTTTAAGTGGTTATGATATAACAATAGAAGCAGCCGTCACCAAGCTCATGTATTTGCTTGGAGGCGGCTACTCAATGCCAAAGCTGAAAAAGTATGTAGAAAAATCCCTTAGAGGGGAAATGTCTGTTTAGCAATCACACTTTTTATCGTTCATGTATGGATATCTAAAGTCTGTTGGAGGAGTAAACGTTTCTTTTATTGTTCTAGGACTTATCCATCTTAATAAATTCAGATAGCTTCCGGCTTTATCGTTTGTTCCGCTTTGTCTAGAACCACCAAATGGTTGCTGTCCTACAACGGCACCGGTTGGCTTATCGTTAAAATAGAAATTACCGGCAGCATATCTCAAAACTTGGCATGCTTTAGTTCTTGAAAAAATGTCTTTGCTGAAAATGGCACCCGTTAGTCCATAAGGAGATGTATCATTACATAAATGCAGCGTTTTTTCAAAATCATCATCTTTATAAACATAAATACTTAGCACCGGTCCAAAAATTTCTTCTTCCATTGTTGTAAAATGGGGGTCTTTTGCAAGCACAACCGTTGGTTCAATAAAGTATCCTTTAGATTTATCTCCCTTTCCACCGAAAACAATTTCTGCATCTTTAGAATTTTTTGCTTTTTCAATATATCCCATAATATTGTCGAAAGCTTTTTCATCAATAACAGCATTAACAAAGTTGCAAAAATCTTTTACATCTCCTTGCTTAACCATACTTAGGTTTACAGACATTTGCTTCTTTATAGGCTCCCATAATGATTCCGGAATATATGCCCTTGAAGCAGCCGAACATTTTTGTCCTTGATATTCAAAAGCTCCTCTTACAAGGGCTGTAGAAACTTCTTTCACATCAGCCGAAGGATGCACAAATACAAAGTCTTTACCACCGGTTTCTCCTACAATACGCGGATAAGATCTATAGTTTTCAAGGTTTAAAGCAATATTCTTCCAAATTGTATTGAATGTGCTGTTACCTCCAGTGAAATGAACTCCGCCCAAATCTTTATGCTTTAAAACAACTTCGCCAACCATATTTCCGGGTCCTGGAACGAAGTTTACAACTCCATCAGGAAGGCCGGCTTCTTTGTATATTTGCATTAGATAATAATTTGAAAGAAGCGAAGTACTTGCAGGTTTCCAAACTACAGTGTTGCCAAGAATTACAGGAGCTAGCACCAGATTAAGTGCAATTGAAGTGAAGTTGAAAGGACTTACTGCGAAAACGAATCCCTCTAAAGGTCTGTATTCAATTCTGTTAAGATTTCCATTCTCGGAATGTGGCTGATCATTATATATTTCTGAAACATAGTGAGCATTAAATCTCAAAAAGTCGATAGATTCACAAACAGCATCAATTTCCGATTGATATGCGTTTTTACCCTGACCAACCATTGTAACTGCATTTACTAAATATCTGTACTTGCCGGCCATTAAGTCTGCAATCTTAAGTATGATAGACACTCTTTCTATCCAGCTCAGTGTAGCCCATTGTTCGTGTGCTTTCATGGATGCGTCTATTGCCATGTTTACTTCTTTCTCAGTTGCCTGATGATAAATTGCCACAACCTGATTGTGATTATGAGGGCTTACGATTTTTGCCGTTTTCCCTGTGTAAATCTCCTTACCCCCAATTATTAAAGGAATTTCAATTTGTTGATTACTGTGTTTTTCAATCTCTTTTTCAAGAGCTTTTCGTTCGGGTGTGCCTTCTGAATATTGCATTATAGGCTCGTTTGCCGGACGGGGATAATAAAACTGTGAATTGTTCATGATTTATGTTTTAGTTATATAATTCTAATAAAAAAAGCACTTAATAATAGCTCTTAACTAAAAACAACTTTTTTGCGAAAAAGTTTAAATACAGCTATTCGGAATTTCTTTTTTTGTATTGCTTTCTTGCAATACCTATACTGAACTCGTAAAGGATATACAGAGGAATACCAACTAATATTTGGCTGAATACATCCGGAGGTGTAATAATTGCTGAAACAATTAGTATTAAAACTATTGCAATTCTTCTGTTTTTTATAAGAAACTCAGGCGTAACAAGCCCTATTCTACTTAAAAAGTATATAAATACCGGAAGTTCAAACACAACACCTGTAGCAAATGTTACCATTGTTACGGTATTGATATATGATTTCAGAGATATTTGATTTTCAACAAATGCACTTACTTGGTAAGAACCAAGAAAATTAATCGCAAGAGGCACAATAAGAAAATAGGAGAATAATATACCTGCAAAAAAAAGCAGCGAGGCTTTAAAAACTCCGTTTTTTGCGCTTTTTTGTTCGTGCTTATGGAGAGCAGGTTTTATAAACCGCCAAAGTTCCCAAAATATATATGGTATAGCTAATATTATCCCGGAAATAATGCTAACAGTTATATGTGTTGTAAACTGTCCGGCCAATTCAATGTTTATAATTTTTAGTGGAAATTGATTTATGCAAATTGTAGGTATTGAAAATAATTCAGATAACTTACAAAACAACTTATTAGTGATAAAATATGATTCTTTTGGCGCAAGTATAATGTTGTGAAAAATAAAACTCTTATTGATAAATGCAAATATTGCAAAAATAATTATAGCTATGGCTGACCTTATAAGATGTTTTCGGAGCTGTTCAATATGCCCCCAAAAACTCATGCTTTCATTAGCTTGTTCTGACATATTGCTTATGTTGGAGGATTATTTTAAACAAAAAGGGCTGAAACTACTAAAGTAACAACCCTTTTAAAAATTTTTAATTAAGACTGCAAAGAACGCAAATCCTTATGCAGGATGAATTGCTTCAACAGGACATACATCTGCACAAGCACCACAGTCTGTACAAGCGTCTGGATCAATTTTGTAGATATCACCTTCAGAGATCGCTTCAACCGGACATTCATCAATGCAACTGCCACATGCAGTGCAATCTTCAGTTATTACGTAAGCCATTACTTCAAATTTTAGGTTATTGAATATACTTGATTTCGGTTGCAAATATAATATGTTCTTAGTCTTTTGTAAAGAAAAAAATGCTTTTTGTTAAAATTTGGAATTGTTTTAAATAAGCCGTTATAATTTTATAAAAAAGAGTCCGATTTATTTGAATAATTAATAATTAAACCTTTAACTTCGCACTCAGAAACAAATAAAAAAAGTTGTTTTGTAAACACCAATAAATCAATTCATTATATATTTTATCAAATTAAATTTTTATGACAAAAAAATCACAAATCATAGAACTTGAGGACGTGGTTGTTAAGTTTGTCGGTGACTCGGGTGATGGAATGCAGCTAACCGGAACTTTATTTTCTGATGTTGCAGCCCAATCAGGTAACGACCTTGCAACTTTTCCTGATTTCCCTGCTGAAATCAGAGCACCGCAAAATACTCTTGCCGGAGTAAGCGGGTTCCAGGTACATCTTGGAAAAAGGAAAATTTTTACATCCGGCGACTTATGTGATGTATTAGTTGTTATGAATCCTGCATCACTTAAAACAAACCTCAAATGGGTTAAGCCTGGTGCTACTATCATTGCTGATGAAACTGCATTTGATGATGCAGCCATTGAAAAGGCAGGATATAATTCTAACCCGCTCAAAGATGGAAGTCTTAGTTCCTACAATCTTATTAGTGCTCCTATTACTCTTCTTACAAAAGAGAGTTTAGCCGGATTAGAAATTGATAAAAAATCTGCTGAAAGAACTAAGAATATGTTTGTTCTTGGTATGATGTTCTTCCTTTTCCAAAAAGAAATTGACAAAACCCTCGACTTTATCGCAAAGAAATTTGCTGACAAAGAAAAATTGGTTCAAGCAAACCAAGCTGCTATAAAAGCAGGTTATAATTATGTTGAAACTGTCGAGTATATTAAATCTACATATAGAATTAGTGCTGCACCTCTTCCAAAAGGTCGTTATCGCAGTATTACAGGAAATATTGCTACTGCATGGGGGTTCTTAGCCGCAAGTGAGAGGTCTGGAAGGCCTCTATTCCTTGGTTCTTATCCTATTACGCCGGCTACCGAAATTTTGATGGAATTATCCAAGCATAAATCTTTAGGAGCTAGAGTTTTTCAGGCTGAAGACGAAATTGCCGGCATTTGTTCTGCTATTGGAGCAAGTTTTGGCGGAAATTTAGCTCTTACCACTACTTCTGGGCCCGGCCTTTCTCTTAAAAGTGAAGCAATGGGGCTTGCTGTTATTACAGAATTACCTCTTGTGGTCGTCAATGTTCAGAGAGCAGGCCCTTCTACAGGTATGCCAACAAAAAGTGAGCAAAGCGACCTTATGCAAGCTTTATTTGGAAGAAATGGTGAATGTCCAATGGTTGTTATGGCAGCATCAAGCCCGGCAAATTGTTTCTATAGCGCTTATTATGCAGCAAAAATTAGTCTTGAGCATATGACTCCGGTTATTCTTCTTACCGACGGATATATTGGATTTGGTTCAGAATTGTTTAGAATACCTAAAACTTCAGAATTACCTGAGATTATAACCAGATTAGCTAAGCCAACTAAAGGTGAAACTAAATTTAAACCTTATCAAAGAGATGAAAAAACTCTGGCTCGCGAATGGGCTATTCCGGGAACGGAAGGCTTAAGACACAGAATTGGTGGTCTTGAAAAAACAAACGTTGATGGTATAGTTTCTACAGACCCTCATAACCATGAATTAATGGTTGAGCTTAGAGAAGAGAAAGTTAACAGAATAGCTGATTTTATTCCTGAGCAGGAAGTTGTTGGCGAGGAGTCTGGTGACGTTCTTGTTGTTGGGTGGGGTGGAACTGAAGGCGCTCTAAAGTCGACAGTTATGAATATGCAAAAAGACGGACATAAAATTAGTCTTGCGCATTTTAGCTTTATTAAACCTTTCCCCAAAAATACACAGAAAATTTTCTCTAAATTTAAAAAGATAATCGTTTGTGAGTTGAATAAAGGTCAGCTTGTAAACTATTTAAGAATGACATTCCCTGAATTCAAATACCATCAATACAATAAAGTACAGGGAATTCCATTTCATTTGAATGAATTAACCGAAGTGTTTACAAAATTGATAAAGGAATAACATCATGATAGAAAGAAACTTAGTTGAAAAGTCTCCTGTAGCTTTAACAAAAGAAGATTTTGTTAGCGATCAAATGGTGAAATGGTGCCCTGGTTGTGGTGCTCATGCTATTCTTGCTGCAGTTGAAAAAGTATTTCCTCAAATCGGTTACAAGAAAGAAAACTTTGTTTTCGTATCAGGTATCGGTTGTTCATCAAGATTTCCATACTATGTAAATACATACGGGTTTCATGGTATCCATGGGCGTGCTCTTGCAATTGCTTCCGGAGTTAAGCTTGCCAATCCAAAGCTAAGTGTTTGGGTTGCTACAGGCGACGGCGACTCTATGGCTATTGGCGGAAATCATTTTATTCATACTATTAGAAGAAATATAGACATTAATGTACTGTTGTTCAATAATCAAATTTATGGACTAACAAAGGGGCAATATTCTCCTACAACACCTATGGGCACTGTTACTAAAACTTCCCCTTACGGAACAATTGAACATCCTTTTGTTACTGCTGGTCTTGTTATGGGTGCTCAGGGCACTTTCTTTGCTCGCGTTCCTGACAATAACATCTCTCTTATGACAGAAGTTATGCAGGAAGCTGCTATGCACGACGGTACTTCTGTTGTAGAAATATTGCAAAATTGCATCATTTTCGCTGACAAAACTCATGCTGATGTTGTTTCAAGAGAAGTAAAAGATGAACGCCAATTAATCCTTAAACATGGACAGCCAATGATTTTTGGCAAAAATAGTGACAAAGGGATAATTCTTGATGGAACTAAATTAAGAGTCGTGAAAATTGGTGAAGATGGTATTACTGTTGACAAATTGATGGTTCATGACCAGTTTAGCAACGATCCCGGCATTCATAGAATGCTCGGAAGAATGATGCCTCCTGAATTTCCTGTTGCAATGGGTGTAATTAGATCATCTAAATCTAACACTTATGATCAGCTTTTTGAAACTCAAATAAAAAAAGCAAAGGAAAAAGCTAAATACAAAAAAATGGACGATCTTCTGAATAGCGAAGATACTTGGGAAATATAAATTTTCTAATAAGCTGGTAAAGGCACTTTTTACATTAGTTTGATAAATTCTTACTTTTGGAGAAGTGCCTTTTTGATTATAAAAAATTTAAAAAAGCACTCTTATGCCCCAGAAAATTATTAAATCATTCGAGATTATAAATTCAAATGAATTCAAAAAGAATTTACTGTTTTGGGCTGAAGATAACTTTGAAACATTTTGCATGCTTTCTTCTAATGATTATGATAATGACAAATACTCTTCTTTTAAGAATTTATTTGCGGCAGGAGTGTTTGATTCAATTTCTGTTGATAGAAGCAATAACGATGCTTTTCAAAAACTCAAAGATTTTGCTGATATAACAAACGATTGGTTGTTTGGGTTCTTATCTTATGATCTTAAAAACCAAACAGAAAGACTCTCTTCAAAGAATTTTGATAGAATAGGGTTTCCCCTTTTGTATTTTTTTAAACCCTTATTGCTTATAAAGTTTGATGAAACTATTGCTGAGATTGAAATTGTTGAAGGTTCTGAATTTATAATTGAGGACATATATAATGAAGTGATAAATTATAATACCGAAAGCAAAAAGAATTATGAGAAAATCAATATAAAAGCAAAAACAAGCAAAAAGGAATACATAGATAATGTATCGAAAATTAAAAATCATATCCAGTTAGGAGATATATATGAAATGAACTATTGCATCGAGTTTTTTGCTGAAGATTCGGTAATAAATCCTGTAGAATGTTTTCTCAAACTCAATGATATTTCACCAACACCTTTCTCTGCTTTTTTCAAACATAATGATACTTTCTTGCTATGCGCGAGTCCGGAAAGATTTTTAAAAAAAATGGGCAAAAGACTTATTTCACAGCCCATAAAAGGAACAATTGCCAGAGGCATAAACGAGGCAGAAGACAGTGAAAATGCAGATTTATTGTATAATGATCAAAAAGAAAGAAGTGAAAATGTTATGATTGTTGATTTGGTTAGAAATGATTTGTCAAAATCAGCTGTAAAGGGAAGTGTTTTGGTTGAAGAACTTTTTGGTATTTATAAATTTCCAAAAGTTTTCCAAATGATTTCCACGATTTCTTCAGAGTTATCCAATCAATATCACTATATTGAAGCTTTAAAAATGGCATTTCCAATGGGTTCAATGACGGGGGCGCCAAAGATTAGAGCAATGCAACTTGCGGAAGATTTTGAGTCAACAAAACGAGGATTATATTCTGGCTCAATAGGCTATATAGATTCTAATAAAGATTTTGATTTTAATGTAGTTATAAGGTCAGTGATTTACTCAAGAAAAAATTCTTGTCTTAGCTTTATGGCCGGCAGTGCCATTACAATCGGGTCTAATCCGGAAAAGGAATACCAAGAGTGCTTACTTAAGGCTCAATCAATGGCATCAATATTTAATCATAAGTTGAAAAATGATTGAAAAATTTTACATTTGCCAAAAGTTTGACTGAGTTTATTGAATGCAAAAAATTGCGGAAATTACGTCGATTATATTTAATTTTATTTGTTATATTGCGCAAGGATTTGAAATATTATTAGTGTTTTCTATAAATCCTTATTAAGGGAAATGGCAGTTCAAGTTAATGTAACCAAGGAAGACATAACAAGGCTAGTGTTTGAAGTAAAAAGACTTTTTAACTTCGACTTTAGTGAGTATGCAGAGCAATCTTTTAAAAGAAGGATTGAGCATGTATTGGTTACTTACAATATAAATTCTGTTGAAACACTAATTAGAAAACTCCGTGACGATAAAGAGCTAAATCAGAAATTCATCAATGACATTACAGTAAATACTACCGAACTTTTTAGAGATACCGACGTTTGGCTTAATCTAAGACGTAATGTTCTTCCAAAGCTTAAATCTAAAACAAATATAAATATTTGGCATGCCGGTTGTTCGAGCGGCGAAGAAGTTTATTCAATGCTTATCTTACTTAACGAGATGGATATGCTTTTTAATGCTAAAGTATTTGCAACAGACATTAATACTGAAATTCTTAACAGGGCTAAAAGCGGTGTGTTTAACAGTAGGTTGCATCATGCATATTTTGACAGCTTTGATAAGGTAGTAAAAACAAATCCTCTTAACTTCGAAGAAACAATAGAAGTGCCTTATGAAAAATACTTCATTATCGATAATGCCAAGAAATCTTTTGTAGTAAAGGATTTTCTCAGAGATAACGTTACTTTCAAATACCATAATCTTACCGAAGGATCGATATTCTATAAGTTCGACCTTATTTTATGCCGCAATGTAATTATTTATTTCAATACAGAACTTCAAAATAAAGTAGTTTCTCTTTTTCACGAAAGTTTATTTCAGGATGGAATGCTGCTTATCGGAGCTCACGAGAATATAAGCTATCTTCCGGTTGGAAATAAGTATGAAACAAAAATTATGAAGGGCTTGTATTTCAAAAAATAAAACAAATGCGAAGTTCTATAATATTTTCATTTTTGCTTTTTCTTTTTAACCAATCAGTTTGCTTTTCATTTGACGATGCAGAAGAAGATGTGAAAAATTTGCCCGTTCAAGAAAGGATTTTTATCGGACTTTCAGCAGGGCTATCTTTTTCCAGTTTCGAAACCAGCATAATTCTTTCTCCATCTATTGGCTATAGAATCACAAATCGACTGAGTTCGGGAGTTGGTGGCACGTATCAGTATTTTAGCGATAGGTCATTTGGCAGGGTTTTTAATACCCATATATATGGATGGAGCGTTTTTAGTCGCTTTGTGATATATAAAGGCTTTTTTGCTTACGGCGAAGTTGAATCCCTCAATATGAAATCCAGAGATTTCGAAAACTCCGGCCATACAAGGATATGGGAAATGAACTATTTTCTTGGGCCGGGATATAGATTAAGAATTGGCGAAAAAGCATACTTTAACCTGTTATTGCTTTATAACTTCAACGACAAAAGCCAAATATACTTTCAAAATCCTATTTTCCGTTTCAGTTTTGAAATAGGATTATAAAATTGCTGGCGATTACTTTCTATAATAGACTTTCAACTTTTTTCCAATCAACAAGCTCCCAAAAGGCAGCTACATAATCAGGCCTTCTGTTTTGAAAGTCTATATAATATGCATGTTCCCATACATCGCAAGTTAAAAGAGGCTTCAACCCCTTTGTTAATGGATTTCCTGCATTACTTTCCTGACTAATAACTAACTTTCCATGTTTGTCTTTTGAAAGCCAAGCCCATCCACTGCCAAATAAAGTAACGGCAGCGTTTGTGAATTCTGTCTTAAACTTTTCAAAACTGCCAAAGCTTTCATTAATGGCGTTTAGTATAATTCCATCAGGATTTCCCAAGCCTCTTGGACCAAGGATATTCCAATAAAATGTATGGTTCCAAATCTGAGCAGCATTATTGAAAATTGCACCACTGGAATTTAAAATAATATCTTCAAGTGAAGATTTTTCAAATTCACTGCCTTTAATCAGCTCATTCAGCTTATTTACATAAGCTTGATGGTGTTTCCCATAATGAAATCCTATGGTTTTTTCTGAAATATGCGGTTCCAATGCATTTTCAGCATACGGAAGAGCGGGTAAAATGAAAGACATAATAACTTCTTTTTTGGTTTCACACAAATATAAAAATAATAAAAGCGTTTTTTGTATTTTTATCCCATAAACTTATTTTAATTTTTAACTAAAAATTTTGATTATGAAAATGTTATTTGTTGTTTTATTCGTATCAGCGTTTTTTATTACTGCTTGTGGCCCATCTGTGGAAGAGGCTGAAGCTCAAAGAATCAAAGATTCTATTCAATTGGAAGAAGACCGGGTTAAAATTCTTGAAAAAGCTAACGAATTATTAGTGCCGGATTCACTAAGTACTGAAAATGAAGATGAAAATGATGAAGAGGATTCTGGTTGTTAGTGTATTTTAACAATCTTTCTCATAGCTTAGGTTAAGCAAATAAACACCAATTATTTATTTTTGTTTGGGTTAAATTATTTCATAATTGTATTAAAAATTCCATAAATTTGCAATCTCTTATTAGTAAGGGATATGCTATTTGAAATGCCCGGGTGGCGGAATTGGTAGACGCGTTGGTCTCAAACACCAATGGTAGCAATACCGTGCCGGTTCGATCCCGGCCCCGGGTACTTTTCATTTTGCTAGTCTTATAACCTCCAAATAAAGCAAATTAATGACTAAAGAAGTTAGAATTTTTTCCGGGAGCGCATCCACTTACCTTGCATCAAAAATTGCTGAAACATATGGTCTACCTTTAGGCAAAGTTGCTGTTTCAAGATTCTGCGATGGTGAATTTCAACCATCTTTCGAAGAAACATTAAGAGGACATGATGTGTTTATTATTCAAAGTACATTTCCGCCTTCTGAAAACTTGATGGAACTTCTTTTGCTTGTTGATGCTGCAAAAAGAGCTTCAGCTAATCAGGTTATAGCAGTGATGCCCTATTTTGGATTTGCTCGTCAGGATAGAAAAGATAAACCACGCGTTCCAATTGGAGCTAAGCTAATTGCAAATCTGCTCACGGCTGCCGGAGTCGATAGAGTTATTACTATGGATCTTCATGCCGATCAAATCCAAGGATTTTTTGATCGTCCGGTCGACCATCTCTATGCTTCTTCAATATTTGTTCCTTATATAAAAAATCTCAATCTACCTAATCTTGTTATGGCTTCGCCCGATACAGGTGGCACTCGAAGAGCCGCTGCTTACGCCAAATTCCTTGATTGTGATCTTGTTATCTGTTATAAACAAAGATCTAAAGCGAATCAGATTGATAGAATGGTGCTTATTGGTGATGTTAACGATAAAGATGTTGTTCTGGTTGATGATATTATTGACACTGCCGGCTCTATCACTAAGGCTGCCAAAATGATTATGGATAATGGTGCCAGAAGTATCAGAGCTGCTGTAACTCATCCTATTTTTTCTGCTAATGCTCATCAACTTATTGAAAACAGCGTTTTTGCTGAGGTAATTGTTACTGACACTATACCAATGAAACAAGAAAATTCTAAAGTAACTGTTCTGTCAACTAGTAGAATTTTCTCAGATGTAATAAACAAAGTGCATACACACGAATCAATTAGTTCTCATTTTCAGTTTACTACTATGTTGTAGGGATTGGAATTTATTTAAAATATTTTTAAAACTTTGGCTGCAAAGTATTATCTTTGCAGCCTGTTTTTTTTAACAGGATGTATTAATCAGATTTTCAAACATTTAATATTTTAACATTATGAAAATAGTATCTATGAGCGGTTCTCCAAGAGAGAACGTAGGGAAAAAAGATGCAAAAATACTACGCAGACAAGGCTTAATTCCTTGCGTATTATATGGCGGAAAAGAACAATATCACTTTACTCTTACAGAGTTGCAATTCAGAGATGTTGTATTTGTTCCTGACGCTTGTCTTATAAAACTTAGTATCGACAAGAAAGAATATAAAGCAATTCTTCAAGATATTCAATTTCATCCGGTAACTGATAGAATTATTCATGCAGATTTTCTAGAAGTAATTGATGGTAAGCCAATAAAAATTGAAGTTCCAATCAAATTAAAAGGTAGCTCACCCGGTGTTATAAAAGGCGGTAAACTTCATATCAAACAAAGAAAATTAAAAGTTAGAGGTATGGCAGATATTATTCCTGCATATCTTGATGTTGATATTTCTAAACTTGACATTGGTGGTTCAATTATCGTTGGAGAACTTGCTCAGGAAGGTTTAGAATTCCTTAATGTACCTAATTCAGTTTTAGTTATGGTTAAAACTACTCGCGTTGCTGCTGCAGGTCCTGAAGATGGAGCTGAGGAAAGTGCAGCCGGAGATCAACAATCAGCCGGAGATAACCCTCAAGCATAATAGTAATTGGTATAACATATTTTATTGTTAAAACAGGCATAAAGTGTAACTTTATGCCTGTTTTTAGTTCATAAAATAATAAGCATGTTTAACAGATTTTTCAGCCTTTTTAATAAAAAGACTAAGGCTGATTTTAATAATGAGCAATTAGTGAAATATTTAATTGTAGGTTTAGGAAACATAGGTCCGGATTATCATAATACACGCCATAATATCGGCTTTATGGTAGTTGATAAGCTTGCAGAGAAAAAAGATGCCGTTTTTACTTCTGCCAGATATGGAGATAAAACTGAATTTAAATATAAAGGAAGATTGTTTATCCTTGTTAAGCCGAGTACTTATATGAATTTGAGCGGTAAGGCGATTAATTATTGGTTGGAGAAAGAAAAAATACCTTACGAGAATTTACTTGTTATTGTCGATGATTTAGCTCTTCCTATCGGCGTTATTAGAATGAAAACCAAAGGTGGTGATGGTGGCCACAACGGGCTAAACAGTATTATCAATGTTCTTAGTTCAAATGCTTTTTCGCGACTTAGAATTGGAATTGGCAACGAGTTTCATAAAGGCGCACAAGTTGGTTATGTGCTTGGAAAGTGGACAAGTGAAGAAATGGAAATAATAAACCCAAGAATTGAGCTGGCCTGCGATGCAGTGCTTAGTTTTGGAACTATCGGACCAGAACGTACTATGAATATATTTAATTCAAAATAATTGTAGTTTATTAAAATTACTTTGTTACTATTCTCGACAATTGTTTGGCTAATACAATTCTTTTTCTTTTTAGTTTGGCGTCTTTTGTCAAAATATGGATTATCCCTTCAGGATCTTTTGTTGATTTGAGAATCTCCTGATTGTCAGTTATCATCTTTTCAAGTTTCTTTAGCTTAAAAGAATATAGTATTCCCAATATGTTTTGTTTTAGATTGTCTACTTCTTTATTAACATAAATAGAATGCTTGGTTTCCCATTGATCACTTAGCGAATATCTGGAGCTTAGTAATTCTATGGCAAGATCCCTTATTCTGGCATCATCATTATGCAAAAATGAATTTTCACCGTTAAATGAATCATTATTCCTTGAATCAACAATAATGTCAAATAAGGCTTGGTATGATTCATTATCAAATTTAATACTATCTCCTACTATCTCGTCTGCCATGAAGTCAATTATGCGAATATGTTCTTCAATTTCATTATTATCTTCATCTTTAAAAGTGAAAGAAATCTCATTAAGTCCATATTGCATCATCACTCTTAAAATTTCTTTTTCTTGATACTCCGAGTTATATATTGGCTTTAGCTGGTCCGGAGGAATTATATTTTCAACCTCAGTTTCAGTATTTGATTCGTTATCTTCTCTTCTAAATTGCTCTTTTTGTTTTTGCTTCCTTTGTTTGTTTATTTCTATGTGAAGAATTTTTTCATCAACATTTACAAGTGAGCTGCATTTCTGAACATATAGAGCTCTGGTAATGGGATCTGGAATTAATGAAATAGTATTTGCAATCTCTTTAATAATTCCTGCTTTCTTTATTGGGTCATCTTTAGTCTCTTTATATAACAATCCTGTTTTAAAAGATATAAAGTCAACTAAGTTTGTTTCAAGATACTCTCTAACTTCAGCCGGTCTATTTTTTCTTGAATAGGAGTCGGGATCTTCTCCTTCCGGAAACAAAACTATTCTTACGTTCATTCCTTCCTCAAGGATCATGTCTGTGCTTCTGAAAGCAGCTTTTATCCCGGCAGCATCAGAGTCGAATAGCAGGGTTATGTTGTTTGTGTACCTTCTTAATAGCTTTATCTGTTCTCTTGTTAGTGAAGTCCCAGAAGATGAAACAACATTTTCTATTCCGGCTTGATGCATAGAAATCACATCTGTGTATCCTTCAACAAGATAGCAATTATCTTCCTTAACAATTGCAGATTTTGCGAAGTATAAACCATATAATACTTTGCTTTTTTGGTATATTTCAGACTCTGCAGAGTTTAAATATTTGGCTTTGTCTTTTTCTGAGGTCAGAATTCTTGCACCAAAGCCTAATACTCTTCCGCTAAGATTATGTATAGGAAAAATTACTCTAGCTCGAAATGTATCATACAAAGCCCCATCTTTTAACTTGGAAAGGCTTGTTTGAATCAATAACTCTTTTTGATATCCATTCTTTTGAGCATATTCAGTGAAATCATCCCATTTATTTGGGCAATATCCAAGCCCAAATTTTACTATTGTATCAGTTGTAAAACCTCTCTCTTTAAAATATGTAAGTCCTATAGCCTTTCCTTCTTCTGAATTATTAAGTGTATCGGCAAAATACTTTTGTGCAAATGCTGATATGTTAAACAAGCTTTCTTTCTCGTCAATTGCTTGTTGCTGTTCTGCATCAGGAATTATTTCTTCAATGTGAATACTATATTTTTTTGCAAGAAATTTTAATGCTTCTGGATAAGTGAAATGCTCATGCTCCATTATAAAATTAACAGCATTGCCTCCTTTACCGCAGCCGAAACATTTAAAAATACCTTTGGAAGCAGAAACAGAAAATGAAGGTGTTTTTTCGTCGTGAAATGGGCAGAG
This sequence comes from uncultured Bacteroidales bacterium, assembly GCA_964601515.1. Classification (GTDB taxonomy): domain Bacteria; phylum Bacteroidota; class Bacteroidia; order Bacteroidales; family UBA7960; genus PWND01. The sequence continues at coordinate 20,763 of CAZRNU010000033.1, forward strand.
CCCAATATAATTTGCCCCTCTTTTCTTTAATGAAACAAATTCGCCAATCACCTCCTCTATTCGGGCAACATCTATTATTTGGTCTATGGTTTCTTTTGTTATCAATTATAAGAGGATTTTAATGTTATGATTATCTTAAATTTTTAATCCCATTCACATGTAATAGTGAAGGTACATTTTGAGCCAATTGTATTACTTTTTACTTCAATCCTTAATGGAGATTTTAAAGTTATTTCCAGAGTTTTTTCAATCCATCCGGATATTCGGTGAATAATCAACTTTTCTTTTTCATCAAATCCGGAAAATTGCATAACAGCTTTTTTATCTCTTTTTTCTAGAATAGTAATTTCTGAGGGATTATAATATGTGCTGAATACACTGCTGGCACGACTTAACACAAAATGCGGACTACTTACTCTTACAAACATTTTGTAAATACCCTTTAATGCAACTTCTGCACTAAAACGACCAAGTTCTTTTGCAGCCTTTATATGATCTCCGGCAAAAAACAGGTCGCCCACTTTTTGAGTAGGAATAATAACCGACTCTGTTAATGAATACCAGTTTGTTGCATATATTCCATCAAGTATTATTGTTTTGGAAGCCTCAGGCAAAGAATTAACCCAATCGCGAAACTTGTCGTTGTATCTGGCTCTCACAAAGTCAGGTGTTGCTTTTACAGCAGTTCCTTTAATTAGCATAATAAAAATTTTTATTGTTTATAAATATGTCAGACGTCTGAATTTGCATAATAACAATGCCTACAAAGGGGTTCGTATGATTCGGTCTCTCCTAAAACTACAAGCTTTTCACTAGCAATTTTTCTGTATGAATAATTTGCCAGATTACCGCACCTTACACATATTGCATGAACTTTTGTAATATATTCTGCATTTGCAAGTAATGCCGGCATTGGGCCGAAAGGATTTCCTTTAAAATCCATGTCCAGTCCGGCGACTATTACTCTAATTCCTTGATTTGCCAATTGTTTGCAAACATTCGGCAATTCTGAGTCGAAAAACTGTGCTTCGTCAATTCCTACAACATCAACCTCATTGGTTAAAAGTAATATGTTTGAAGATGCCGGCACAGGTGTTGACATAATGGCGTTTGAATCATGAGATACAACTTTTTCTTCATCATATCTAATATCAACTGCCGGCTTAAAAATTTCTACCCTTTGCTTGGCAAACTTAGCCCTTTTTAACCTGCGTATCAATTCCTCGGTCTTTCCGGAAAACATACTTCCGCAAATTACTTCTATCCAACCCCTTGATGTTTTGTTGTTTACGTCTTTTTCAAGAAACATATATTGATATTTCTTTTATTTTTAACTTTACAATGTTTTTCAAAACAAATTTAAAAAAAGATAACCTTTAACTAAGCTTTTTTTCAGAAAAGAATTAACAGATAGTTACAATAAAATTGTTTTACATTCGTGCTATATTAAACCGCCTTCAAACACATTAATATCATATGGAACATACAGATTTAAAAGATAGGATAATAGTTTTACTTGAAAAAATTGTAGAGCGCAACAATTTTCTTGTAAGGAATGAGAAAATAAGTCTTCTTGAAATTGACATTGTAATGGAAGATTTAAAAAATCTTTATGAGGTTTATTATAGTCTTAAAAAGCAAATTCAAAACAGTAGCACTACTTTTATTAGTCCAAAAAGTGAAATTCAGGAATCTTTTAAAGAAAGGGTTGAGCCGGTACCAGGTATTACTGAACAGCAAAAAATGAAAGAATTTAAGCCCGAACCTATACAAGTTGAAAAGCCTGTAGTACAGGCTGTCGAAGAACCTGCAGTAGAGGTAAAACATGAAGTTGCTGAAGAAGTTCTGGTTGAAGAAGGTGTTGAGTCAAAAAGTGAGAAAAATGAAATAGTTGAAGAAGTTGCTAATGTTACGGAAAAACCGGAAGTTGTTGTAGAGGTAATAGAAGCTGTTAAGCAAGAAAATATAGAAGTTGACATTTCAAAAGATGAAGATAGTTCTGGGAATGAAGAATTATTAAACAAAACAATTGGAGAAAAATATGTTTCTGCTGAAAGCTCTCTTCACGATAAGATTGCAAGCAAAAAAGAAGATTTAAGTATAGCAGCAAAATTACAACAAACATCAATCACAAGCCTAAAAGATGCTATTGGAGTAAATGAAAAATTCTTGTTTATTAATGAACTTTTTAATGGAGACATTAAAGAGTATAACTTGGCAGTGGAAAAACTAAACAACTTCCCTGATATGCAGCAAGCTTTTGAATTTGTCAATGAGCTTACAAATAAATTTGGATGGGATGGTAATAAATCTGCTACAACTATCGAAAAGTTTGCCGGTCTTATTCAGCGCAGATATATGAATAATTAACGGCTTATGTCTAAATTATACATTATCCCAACACCTATAGGTAATCTGGAAGATATTACAATCAGGGCTTTGAGTGTTTTAAAAAGCCTTGATTTTTTATTGGCTGAAGATACTCGAAAAACATCAATTCTTTTGTCACGATATGAAATCAAGGTAAAAATGATTTCGTATCATATGCACAACGAACACAAAATTTTGCAAAACATTATTGAAAAGATAGATCTAGGATTGAAGATTGGTTTGGTAAGTGATGCAGGAACTCCGGGTATTTCTGATCCCGGATTTCTAATCGTAAGGGAGTGTGTAAAAAATGGGATAGCAGTGGAATGTTTGCCAGGTGCTTCTGCAGTTCTTCCTGCTTTAGTAAATAGTGGATTACCTTGTGATAAGTTTTGCTTTGAAGGTTTTCTGCCGGTTAAGAAGGGAAGGAAAACAAGACTCGACTTTCTTACACAAGAATCCAGAACAATGGTGTTTTATGAATCGCCTCACAAACTATTAAAAACCTTGAATGATTTGGCTGCAACCTTTGGAAACGACAGGCAGGCTTGTGTTTGCCGAGAGCTATCAAAAATTCATGAAGAAAACTTCAGAGGAACTTTATCAGAGATAATCAATCACTTCGGAAAAGGTACTGTAAAGGGCGAAATTGTTATTGTTGTGGCAGGTTGCGAAGATTAAAATTTATGAGTTATGTTTTGTTGATGATATTCATACCAAACAATTCTGCAAAATGGTTTTTTAGTTTATTTTTTACTTCCTCAATATTAACTTTTCGACCTATTTCTGCTTCTAATGATGTAGCTTTTTTATCTGTAAAGCCGCAAGGGTTAATGTAGTTGTAATAGTTGAGGTCGGTGTTTACGTTAAATGCAAACCCGTGCATTGTTACCCATCTGCTTGTCCTAATTCCTATAGCACAAATTTTTCTTGTTTTTCCCGGCACGTTAATGTCTAGCCAAACTCCTGACGCACCAGCTAATCTTTCGCCATTAAGCCCATATTCTTTTATAGTTTTGATTGAAGCTTCTTCAAGAAATTCAACGTATTGCCTAATGTTAGGGTTGAAGTTGTCAAGGTCAAGTATGGGATATCCAACAATTTGACCGGGGCCATGGTATGTAATATCTCCACCGCGATCAATTTTTACAAAGTCGGCTTTTTTAGATGCCAGCTCAGCAATACCTGCAAGCAGATTGTTTTCCTGACCGTTTTTTCCTAATGTATACACATGCGGGTGCTCACAAAAAAGCAAATAATTTTCTGTAGGAGAGTGTTCATTAATTCTCCTGCTATCTCGATTAATGAGTTTCTGATTAATTATAGAATTAAAAAGCCCTTCCTGATATTCCCAGGCTTCCCGATAGTCTATCAATTTAAGGTCTTGATAAAAAACCTTATTGTTTTTTGTCATGAAAAAACTAACTATTTTTTTGCATCGAAATGCTGTTCAAGAAGTCTTGCAACGTATTTCCCTATAATGTCAAATTCCAGATTTACAACAGAACCTTTTTTGAAGTCTCCAAAGTTGGTCATATCATAAGTGTATGGAATAATAGCTACTGAAAACATTCCCGGCTCGGAGTCAACAACAGTCAAACTAACGCCATTAACTGATATAGAGCCTTTCTCTACAGTAATATTTTTCGGGCCTCTGTCGTATTCGAAGTAGAACTTCCAACTTCCGTCAAACTCTTCAACTTTAACACAAACAGCTGTTTGGTCAACATGCCCCTGAACAATATGTCCGTCGAGTCTGCCATCAAGCTTCATGCATCTTTCAAGGTTAACTCTGTATCCGACTTCCCATGTGCGCATGTTTGTTTTGTCTAGTGTTTCCTGAATAGCAGTAACTGTATATTGTTTCTTAGTCTTATCAACGTTAACAATTGTAAGGCATATCCCATCGTGTGCCATACTTTGATCAACTTTTAATTCCTCGGCTATATCTGTCTCAATAGTAAAATGGATATTACCTCTGTCTTTTTCAATTCTTGCGACCTTTCCGGTTAATTCAACTATTCCTGTAAACATATTCTTTAGTTTTAATTGTAATTGATTTGCAAAATTATAATTATTTTATCCTTTCTTAATAATGTAAGCTGTGTATTTGATTTTTTTATAAAATCAATAGTGATTTTAATCATATGAGAAAGTAAGCAAAGAGCATTAGTAATTCATGATATCGCCTTCAATAATAGGTACTTGCCTTGTAAAGCCTTCTTCTAATGACACAAGGGTTTCAGTTCCTGTTACTTCCTTAATCATCTGTATTTTTTCAATAATTAGCTTTTTAAGGTGTTCGTTGTTTTTTGTAAATACTTTTACAAAAAGAGAATACCTGCCGGAGATATGATGACACTCAACAACTTCAGGTATTTGCTTGATTTTCTGAAAAACAGTTTCATGTGTAGTAGGACTCGTAAGATTAACCTGTATGCCAATGTAAGCACATGTATGATAGCCAAGCCCTTTTGGATTTAAAATGAATTGCGATCCACCTACTAGTCCGGCATCAAATAGCTTTTGAACCCTCTGATGTATCGCAGCACC
>CAZRNU010000034.1:0-25524 GCA_964601515.1 uncultured Bacteroidales bacterium
CCGTATGTGTTGAATATTCTTAATATTTTTATTTTAACGTTATTCTGAATGTGATAATTTATAAACAGAGATTCAGCGCACCTTTTGCCCTCATCATAGCATGATCTTGGCCCAATTGGATTTACATTTCCCCAGTATGACTCTGGTTGCGGACTAATGTCAGGAATTCCATAAACTTCGCTGGTTGAGGCCTGAAGGATTTTTGCTTTAATCCTCTTAGCAAGTCCAAGCATGTTTACTGAACCCATTACGGAGGTTTTTATTGTTTTTATGGCATTATGCTGATAGTGAACAGGGGATGCCGGGCATGCCAGATTGTAAATTTCATCAACTTCTATAAAAAATGGCATTGTAACGTCATGGCGTATTAATTCGAAATATGGATTTTCTATTAAGGGAATAATATTCTCCTTTTGCCCTGTGAAGAAGTTATCAAGACAAATAACTTCGTTCCCCATGGAGAGAAGTTTTTCACATAAATGTGAGCCTATAAATCCGGCTCCTCCTGTTACAAGTATTTTTTTCTTCAATAACAAATTGTTAATTATGATTTACGCCTATACAGTAATATTGAAATCCAAGATTTTTTAATTCTTCTGCATCATAAATATTTCTGCCATCAAATATTACCGGTTGTTTCATTAACTTCTTCACTACATTGAAATTAGGCAGCCTAAATCCATTCCATTCCGTCACTAAAACAAGACAATCGGCATCTACAAGTGCTTCTTCTTTATCTTTAGCATATTCAATTTTAGTTCCTACTATTTTCATAGTTTGATCCATAGCTTCGGGGTCGTGAGCGGTTATTTTACATCCCTCATTCAGCAATTTTTCTATGATTACAAGCGATGGAGCTTCCCTCATGTCGTCGGTTTGTGGTTTAAAAGCCAGACCCCATATTGCAACTTTAATCCCTTTCAAATTACCATTGAAATGTTTTTTTATCTTATCAACCATAACAGATTTTTGTCTATTATTCACATCTTCTACAGCTTGAATAATATTCAAGTTGAAATTATTTTCATTTGCGGTTTTTATAAGAGCTTTGACATCTTTAGGAAAACAAGACCCCCCATAACCAATACCCGGATAAATAAATTTATTACCAATTCTTGGGTCGCTGCCAATACCTTTTCTAACCATGTTAATATCGGCGCCAAGCAATTCGCATAGATTTGCCATCTCGTTCATAAAACTAATTCTAGTAGCCAGCATAGCATTTGCTGCATATTTTGTCATTTCTGCAGATGGCAAATCCATAAAAATAATTGGGTGACCATTTAAAGTAAAAGGTTTGTATAGTTTTAGCATTATTGTTTTTGCTCTCTCCGATTCTACCCCAACAATTATTCGTGCAGGCCTCATGCAATCTTCTATGGCTGCTCCTTCTTTTAAAAATTCAGGATTAGATCCAATATCAAAAGGAATATCAACTTGTCTTTTATTTAGCTCAGATTTAACTGCTTTTTTTACTTTTTCTGCTGTTCCTACAGGAACAGTGCTTTTTGTAACAATCAGAGTATAATCAGTCATGTGTTTACCAACTTCTGATGCCACAGCTAACACATGTTTTAAGTCTGCACTGCCGTCTTCGTCAGGGGGAGTTCCCACAGCAATAAAAACTACTTCACAATCAATTAGTGCTTTTTTAATTTCTGTTGAAAAATGTAATCTGCCTTTTTCAATATTTCTGCTAACAAGTGTTTCTAATCCGGGTTCATATATTGGAATTCTTCCATTATTCAGTCCGTCAATTTTATTTTTATCAACATCCACACATGTTACATCAACTCCAACTTCTGCAAAACAAGCTCCCGAAACAAGCCCTACATAACCGGTACCTACTATAGTGATTTTCATTAAATTAGTTGTTATTAGTTACTTTAACCCAATTTTTAGTATAACAAAATTATGATAATCTGACAATATTTGCATTTTGTCGACGATTTTTTTTAAATTTATTTATTGTTTACAGATTTTTATGCAATTTTCTCCGGAACAAAAACCGAGTTGATTTGTTATTTGGTTATATTCGTATTGTAATTAGTTTATTAGATATGAAATCAACTGATGTAATAAAGGAGGAAATTGATTATGCTCGTAAGGCACTATTTATAAACCTTGATGAAAGTATTTACGGTTCGTTTGCTGAAATCGGAGGAGGCCAGGAAGTTGCAAGATGTTTTTTTCAATCAGGAGGAGCTTCCGGTACAGTTGCTAAAACAATTTCTGCATACGACATGGTATTTAGTGATACTATTTATGGAAAAACATCTGCGGGAAGGTATGTTAGTGAGGCAAGACTAATGCAAATGCTTGATAAAGAATATGCTGACCTTATATCTGTATTGGGAAAGAACAGAAATGAAAACACCAGATTTTTTTCTTTTGCAAATACTGTTGCTACTTTAAACTTTAAAAAAAATAATGAAGCTCATGGGTGGATAGGAGTTAGGTTTCAAATAAAGCCAAATAGTAAACCTAATGACGTTATAATCCATGTTCGTTTACTCGAAAATGATAGTTTGCTTCAGCAGAAAACACTCGGAATTTTAGGCGTTAACCTTATATACGCCTGTTTTTACAACTATCAATACCCAAATAGCTTTCTAAAATCTTTACTTCAAGATATTTCAGCAGACAGAGTTGAAATTGACATGATAAGAATGAATGGACCTGAACTGGAATATGTTGATAACAGGTTGCTTGCAGTTCAGCTCGTTAAAAATGGAATGACTAATGCTATAATGTTCGACAGATACGGAAATGTAAAACAGCCATCTGATATGCTTTACAAGAAGAATATTATGATTCTAAGGGGTAGTTTTCGACCAATAACATATGTTGGATTCGATATGCTTAAAGCCGGATTTGCATTGTTTAAAAAGGAAGTTGGGTTTGACAAAGCAAATACATTGGTAATCTGTGAAATGACTTTGAATAACTTACTTGAGGAGGGAAGTTTTGATGAAAGAGATTTTCTCGACAGGGTTGACATACTTTGTGGAATGGGGCAGAGTGTTATGGTCTCAGATTTTAGAGAATTCTATAAACTTTCTGAATGGTTTTGTAAGTTTAAAATTGAAAATATTAGAATGGTAATAGGTGCCCTTACATTTAAAAATGTAATTGATAAAAAGTATTATAAAGATTTAAAAGGTGGAATAATAGAGGCTTTCGGTAAACTATTTACAAAAAACTTTAAGATATATCTTTATCCTGCCAGGGAAAAAGTAAAAGATGAGATTCTAACTCTAAGGAATATACAAGTTGATGCAGAAATTAAGTATCTGTTTAAACATCTAGTTGATAATAAGTTGATTATAGATATACCGGATTATCGTGAAGAAGTGCTTCCTTACTTCTCTCATCTTGCTTTACAAAAGATAAAACAAAAGGATAAATCATGGGAGGATATGGTTCCCAAATATGTTTCAGCTTACATTAAAACGAAAAACCTATTTGGTTATAAATAGGTTTCCGGGAGTTTAAAATCTTATTATAAAACCCATATCTCCAGCAGGCCAAATCCCTTTATCTCCAAATGCGGTATCTAGAAATGTTATACCCAAAGCTATATTAAAGCCGGAACCAATCTTAACGCCCCAATTCGCATCAACACCTATTAATGCTGACCCTGTAATTCGCCCATCTCCATGAAATCCCATTTGATAATTTAAATAAAGATTCTTAAACGGATAGAATTTAACTCCGGCTGTTGGTCTGATATAATTTTCAGGAGTGATAGTATTGTTGTAAATGTCAGTTTCCCAGGCATCATAACGTCTAAATATTCCCGGAGTGTATCCAATTCCACCATGCAGCCCAAATCCGACTAAACCTCCAAGTCTGAATTGTAGTCTTAAGCCAAAGCCCCCATATCCGTTTCCGGCTCCAACTCCTATCATGAAGTAATTCGGTTTAAATTTTGCTTTCTCTTGAGTTTTTGGATCTTTTGTATCAGGGGCCAACTCAAATTTCTCTGTGCGACCATTTTGATAAATAATCATAGACACTTCAGAAATTCTAATAGTCCTTGTAGGGCCATCCTGAAATTCGAAATCTTTATATTTAATCCCTTCCGGAGTTATTTCTAAAACCTTAGCTTTTATTTCTGTTTCATCCTTTTTAAGAATTATATCCTGAGAGAATGAAATACTACTAATTCCAACAATTATGATTAATAATACAAGGACTTTTTTCATCTTATTTTGTGATTTGTGGTTAAGTTGTTAGAAATTGTAATGATTAGTTACATATATAACCTCGTCACAAAATTAATAATTTTTATGAAGTCTGCTTAGAAATTGAAACATTTTGACTAAAAGTCGTCCATATCCATTCCATTATCACGACTATCTTCTGAATCTCTACGTGAACGTTCTCTTCTTCTGTCGTAATCGTTTATTCTATAGGTAAATCCTACAAAAACCATACGGCTTGTTCTTTTTCGCTCTGAATCCATTGTAAAGTAGTCACCATAATTATACATAGAAAACTTCTGAGTATTAAAAAGATCACTAACGCGTAATGTTATTGTAGCATTATTGTTTAACAGATTCTTCCTTAGCCCTATGTCAGCCGAATACATTGCTTTCATTTCACCTTGAAGCATTACAACCGGAGAGCGGTAATGTCCGTTTACCTGAATATTCCAACCTTTTGGAAGGTTTATATTGTTTACAACTCTTGCAGAATATGAATAGCTGTCGTTTTCAATATCCATTTGTGCTCCGCCGCCTTGAATAATATTTCTGAAGTATGATACTGTAGCATTAACTCTCCATAGCTTGAAAATTGTTTGAGTTGCAACAAGTTCAACTCCATATGATAGCCCTCTGTTAAGATTTTCAAATGTAGTAACAGTAACACCATCTTCATTTAAAGTTCTATATTGCGTAACCATTCCTTGTGTATTTCTATAAAAAACGCTTGGGTTTAATGTGGTTGTTTCCCAGAATTTTGTATATCCCAACTCAAATGAATGAATGTATTCAGGATCCAAATTTGGATTGCCATAAGAAATATCATATTCACTGTTGTATCTTACAAAAGGATTCATATTTCTGTGATGTGGACGATTTATCCTTTTGCTGTAACTAATTTGCATTGCCTGATTGTTTTCAAAGTTTCTTCTCAGGTGAAGGCTCGGAAAATAACTAAAGTATTGTTTATCAATTTTTTGATTGGTAGTTTTAAGTAGTCCATCAACTAAAGCTTGTTCTAATCTTAATCCTGCCTGTAAACTCCATAATCCAAGCATTCTGGAATATATTCCGTATAATGCATAAGTTTGTTCACTATAAATAAAGTGATTGCTGTAATTTGCATTGTTATCCCAAACTTGGGTAGCATTATTATAATTGAAAAAGTTAAAATCTGAGTCCTGATTTCTAATTATACCTCTGAACCCTGTTTCAAGTTTACTGTCTTTAGATAATGGATGTATGTAATCTGTTTGTATAGAGGCCATCCAGTTTTTTCCATCAGAGTCTGTTTTGTCTAAATCATCAGGTCTTGCAGATGGAGTATTGAAATCATTTGTGAAATACTGCTGAATATTATCTTCGCTTCTAAGCATATTTCTGGTATTAAATACAATTTCAGTATTTAATTCCCTGAACTTTTCTTCAAATGTTTTCCTGTAATTCAAAGCATAGCTCATACCACTACTATTCATGTCACTGTCAGATTCTCTTCTGAAAATATTATTCATCTGACTTGCTGTGTATAAGCTATAATCTGAAATATCGTCCATGTCTCTAAGCCAATTATTGTAACTTGCAGAAACTGTAAGCTGGTTGAATTTATTTATTTGATAATCGAATCCAAGCTGAGCATTATGAGAATTCATCTTGCTTAAGAAGTCCATTTCCTGAAAAAGAAAAGTAGTATCAGCGTTTGGGAGAAAACTTGTTCTTAAGCTATATCCAAATCCATCATTATTATGAGTTCTCATGTTGTAATTTGCAAATAGATTCACCTTGTTTACTCTATAATTAAGATTTATTGACCCGCTGTATCTGTGGTTTGTTGATGCATTAAGAGATATCATTCCATTATATCCGGGTTTTCTTTCTTTTTTAAGAACAACATTAATAATTCCGGAAGTTCCGTCAGGGTCATATCTTACAGATGGGTTTGTTATAATTTCTACTCTTTAAATCATTTCGGCAGGAATCTGTTCTAAAGCTTCAGAGACTGAAAGTCCTGTCAATGTTGCCGGTCGCCCATCAAGTAGTATAGTAACGTTTGTACTTCCTCTTAAACTGATATTTCCTTCAAAGTCAACTGCTACACTTGGAATATTCTGCATAATTTCTAAACCAGACCCTCCGGTAGCAGTAAGTTCTTGTCCAACATTAATTACTCTTCTGTCTAATCCTGTTTCCATTAAGGTTCGCGTGGCTTCAACAGTCACTCCTGAAAGCATTGCAGCTCCCGGTTCAATTTTGATTATTCCTGTATCATATTCGGTTTCACGGAAAGTAATTCTGATAGAATTTACCAATTTAGTAGGATATCCAACAAAACTAATTGATAAGTAAAATCTTCCCGGGGGTGTTTCTTTTATTTCGAAAAACCCTTTATCGTCAGCAATAGCACCTGAAATCATAGTTGAATCTCTTTCACTGAAAAGAACTACGCTTGCAAACATTAGAGGCTCGTTTGTTTCGGAGTCTACAATTTTACCTTTTATTGTTCCAATTTTTGGCATTTCTCCTCCCTCAGGTCTTTGGCCTCCTCTGCCTCCCGCAGGAGCTGATTCTTGAGATTTTAATTGAATTGTAATAAATAACAAAGAAAAAATTAGACTTAGAAAATATTTACTTAGTTTCATTTTGAATATTTTAGATGAATTGAAAATAATTGTTTGATTATAAAACCGTTAAATTGAGAAACGGCAAAATTACAGCAATTAGACAAATAGGAATTAAACAAGTTTAATTGATATAATTGAATTAGCTTTTTTTATGATTAAGATTGTGATTTATTAGTGGTTGAAAGAAGTTTTTCAACAATTGTAGTTTTTTGATACTTTAAGTTATATAAATATTGATAAACAAAGCATGCATTACCATAATCATAATTTTACCTGTTGATAATTAGAGGAAATGTAGAATTATAAAAAGGCATTAAAGTATTATCTTTGCAGCGAAATTTGAAAATTATGGAAAATTATTCGGAAGATAGCATTGTTTCCCTCGAATGGAACGAACATATACGGTTGCGCCCGGGTATGTATATTGGAAAATTGGGAGATGGAGCATCTCAAGACGACGGAATTTATGTATTACTGAAAGAGATTTTAGATAACGCTATAGATGAATATATTAGTGGTTTTGGGAAAACTATTGAAGTTAAAATTGCAGACAAATTAGTTACTGTAAGAGATTATGGTAGAGGTATACCAACAGGAAAAGTTGTTGATTGTGTTTCAAAAATTAATACCGGGGCCAAGTATAACGCAAGTGTTTTTCAAAAAGTTGTTGGGCTTAATGGGGTTGGTACTAAAGCTGTAAATGCTCTGTCAAGTTATTTTAGAATTGAATCTATCAGGGAAGAAAAATCAAAAGTTGCTGAATTTGAAGGTGGCAACCTTGTTAAGGAATATGACCCTGTGCCTACAACAGATAGAAAAGGAACTGTAGTTAAATTTACTCCTGACGAAAAGGTTTTTGGTAATTATAGATATATTGACGAGTATATTGAAAGGCTACTATGGAACTATGTTTATCTTAATAAAGGACTTACAATTTATTATAACGGTCAGAAGTTCTTCTCTGAGAATGGTTTGCTTGATTTACTTACTCGCAATATTGATAGTCCGATAAGCTATCCGATTATTCATATTCAAGACGAGGATCTCGAGTTTGCATTAACCCACAGCTCCAGCCAATACGGTGAGGAGTATTTCTCTTTTGTTAATGGACAGCATACAACGCAAGGTGGAACTCATCAAAATGCATTTAGGGAAGCTTTAAATAAAACTATCAGGGAATTTTATAAAAAAGACTTTGATTCCAGTGATATTAAAACATCCATTATTGTTGCACTAAATATAAAAATCCAGGAGCCTGTATTTGAATCTCAAACTAAAACAAAGCTTGGTTCACAAACAATGGACCCAAACGGCTCTCTTACTATCAGGAACTATATTACAGATGTTCTAAAAAAACGCCTCGACAATTATCTGCATATGAATACAGATACTGCAGAAGCTCTTCTTAGAAAAATAATGCAATCTGAAAGAGAAAGGAAAGAGCTTGCAAGTATTAAGAAAACGGCACGAGAAAGAGTTAAAAAAGCCAGTTTATTCAATAAAAAACTTAGAGACTGTAGAATTCATTACAACGACAGTAATACCAACGGCCTTAGACTTAATTCAACTCTGTTTATTACGGAAGGAGATTCTGCAAGTGGTTCAATAACTAAAGCAAGGGATGTTAATACTCAGGCTGTATTTAGTTTAAAAGGAAAGCCGCTTAATTGCTATGGACTTACTAAAAAGGTTGTATATGAAAATGAGGAATTTAATCTTCTGCAAGCTGCCTTAAATATTGAAGACGGCATGGAAAATTTGCGTTATAATAATATTGTTATAGCCACAGATGCCGATGTTGACGGGATGCACATAAGACTATTAATGCTAACGTTCTTTTTGCAGTTTTTTCCTGATCTTGTTCGTAACGGGCATTTGTATATTCTTCAAACTCCATTGTTTAGAGTTAGAAATAAACAAAAAACTATTTATTGCTATAGCGAGGAAGAAAAGCAAAAAGCAATGAGTGAATTGGGAGCTAAGCCTGAGATAACCAGATTTAAAGGGCTTGGAGAAATTTCTCCGGATGAATTTAGTAATTTTATTGGACAGAATATTCGCTTAGATCCTGTTATCCTTAAGAAAGATGTTAGTTTAAATGATATGCTGTCTTTCTATATGGGGAAAAATACACCTGAAAGACAAGTATTTATAATTGATAATCTGAGGGTTGAATTGGATATCGCAGATAAGGATTAATTTAGAAAAACTATATTATTTCGAACTTATCCCAATCATCTCCTACACGAAAACTTCTTCTGAAATCATACAATATACTGTATGATAATTCAACTGTTTCAATAGATTCTTTTCCGGGTTTTAGTTGAATAAGATATTCCCCCTTTGGACTTATAATTGCAGAATCACCCGAATATTCATTATCATTTGCATCAATTCCAACCCTGTTTACACCTGCAACATAACACTGATTTTCTATTGCTCTTGCAATAAGTAATGATTTCCAAGGGTGGTTTCTTGGTTTTGGCCAATTTGCCACGTATATCAAACAGTCGTATTCAAACCCATCAGCTTCTAAATAATTATTCTTACTCCATACAGGAAATCTTAGGTCATAGCATATTAGTGGCAGAAACTTCCATCCCTTATATTTGATGATAGTTTTTTTGACGCCCGCGGTATAATTATTATGTTCTCCTGCAAATGTAAACAGATGCTTTTTGTCGTACTGATAAAATATACCATCCGGTTGAACCCAATAAAACCGATTAAAAAACTCTCCATTTTCTTTAGTAGCAATACTGCCTGCAATTACAGCTTTTTTCTCAGCTGAAGTTTGAATCATCCATTGAAATGTGTCTCCTTGTACACTTTCTGCAATAGGGTGGGGGTTCATAGAGAATCCCGTTGAAAACATTTCCGGCAAAACTATGATGTCTGTTTGCTCTTTAATAGACGAAATTTTTTCTGAGAACATTTTTATATTCTCTTCATGAGATTCCCAAAAGAGCGAACTCTGAATTATGGTAATTCTTATATCTTGCATAATATTTCTGCAGCTTTTTCTAGAGTTTCTTCCGATTTTGCAAAACAAAATCGCAGTGTTTTATTGTTTACAGTTGTAGAATAGAAAGATGACACCGGAACTGATGCAACGCCAAATTCTTTGCAAAGTTCTTCAGCAAATGCCATTTCGTCTTTCTCGCTAATAGAACTATAATCAAGTAGTTGAAAATATGTTCCTGATGATGTAATAGGCTTAAATCTAGATTTTTTTATCTTTTCTAAAAAGAAATCTCTCTTTTCCTGATAAAATTTTCCCAGATTTGTATAGTTGTCTTTATTTTTTAAAAATTCTGCAATAGCATATTGTACAGGTGTATTTGATGCAAATACCGTAAATTGATGTACTTTCCTAAACTCCTTCATAATATTTTCAGGGGCTACGCAATATCCTGTTTTCCACCCTGTTGCATGAAATGTTTTCCCAAATGAACATGTTACAATGCTTCTTTCGGCAAGTTTAGGATAGCGACAAACACTCTGATGTTCATATCTGTCGAAAATAATATGCTCATATACCTCATCACTTAAAATTATGATATCAGTATTCTTAGTTATCTTTTCAAGATTTATAAGATCTTCGGCAGTAAGAATAGTTCCTGTCGGATTATGAGGTGTATTTATTATTATCATTTTAGTTCTCGGGTTAATTAATTTCTTAACCTGATTCCAATCAATCTTGTAATAAGGTGGGTTTAGTTGAACGCATATTGGCATTCCTCCTGCAAGTTTTATTGCTGGTATATAACTATCATAAGCCGGTTCAAACACAATTACTTCATCATTCTCTCTAATTAATGATGTAATTGCAGAAAACAAAGCCTGTGTAGCACCTGCTGTAACGGTAATTTCAGTGTCAGGGTTGTACTGAGCTGAGTATAAATATTCAGTTTTTTCAGCAATAGCTTCTCTAAGTGCAACAACACCGGGCATTGGAGCATATTGATTATGACCCGACTTCATATATTTATGCACCAAATCAATTAGTTTTTCTGAAACAGGAAAATCCGGAAACCCTTGTGAAAGATTTATGGCATTATGCTCAACGGCCATTTTAGACATAACTGCGAATATTGATGTTCCGGTTTTTGGAAGTTTTGATGTTAGGCTGCCTTTATATGAATCCATGATTTTAATTCTCGTTATTTCTTTTAAAAAAGTTTTTTTTGATTGACAATTAGTATTGTTTTTTCGTAATTTTATTGTTTAATTAAGCTTTTAAATAAAGCACAAAAATATAATAAAATCAGCAAATTTCAACGATTAGAAATTTTGAAAAAGTGAAGTATAGTGTTTATTAATTTATAAAACATCAAACACATGAAAACAATTGAAAATTATAACTTTAAAAATAAGAAAGCAATTATTAGAGTTGATTTTAATGTGCCTTTAGATAAGGAATATAATGTAACTGATGACTCTAGAATTGTTGCAGCAATCCCTACAATAAAGAAAATTCTTTCTGATGGTGGTTCTGTTATTTTAATGTCGCATCTTGGCAGACCCAAAGATGGTCCGGAGTATAAATACTCTCTCAGGCATATTATCAACCATTTATCGAAAGTACTCGAGCAAAATGTTAAATTCGCAGAAGATTGCATTGGCAAGGAAGCTGAAGAGCTTTCGACATCATTAAAGCCGGGAGAAGTTTTGCTTCTGGAAAACCTCAGATTCCATAAGGAAGAGGAAAAAGGTGATGAAGCTTTTTCCAAAAAGCTGGCTTCTCTAGCCGATGTGTATGTAAATGATGCTTTTGGAACCGCTCATCGTGCACATGCTTCTACAACAATTATTGCCAAATTTTTTCCTAATGATAAGATGTTTGGATTCCTTATAGCAAAAGAACTTGAGAGAATTGACAAGGTTTTAAACAATATTAAAAAACCTTTTACAGCAATTATTGGCGGTGCAAAAGTTTCTTCAAAAATTGAAATTTTAAATAATCTATTGGATAAGGCCGATAATATTATTATCGGAGGCGGTATGATGTTTACGTTTATTAAAGCTAGAGGTGGAAAAATTGGTTCAAGTCTTGTTGAGGATGATTTTCTTCAAGTAGCAATTGATATTGAAGCGAAAGCCAGCAAACTGGGAGTTAAGCTTTTTATCCCTCAAGATGTTATTATTGCTGATTCTTTCTCAAATGACTCAAGGTTTAAAGCTGCAGATGCAGATTCAATTGATGATGGATGGATGGGATTAGATATTGGTCCAAAAAGCATAAAACAATTATCTGATGTAATTGAAAAATCTAATACATTGCTATGGAATGGTCCTATGGGTGTATTTGAAATGTCAAACTTTGCCTCCGGAACAAAAGCAATTGCAGAAGCCATTGTTAAATCTACCTCTAGAGGTGCATTCTCATTAATCGGTGGAGGAGATTCAGTAGCAGCTATAAACCAACTTAATCTTGCAGAACAAGTTAGTTTTGTTAGTACCGGCGGTGGTGCAATGCTGGAATATCTGGAAGGAAAAGTTTTGCCGGGAATACAGGCTATAATTGAATAATAAAAAAGGTCACAAATTTTTGTGACCTTTTTTATTTTCTTTCAGTATATTTCTCAATGATTTGAACCAACTTGTTTTCATCAATTGGTTTTGTTATATAATCATCCATTCCTGCTTCTATAAACCTATCACGGTCACCTTGAATAGCATATCCGGTAATTGCAATTATTGGGATATGTTTGCTTTTACCTGATTGATCTTCAATTTGTCGTATCTTCTTAGTTGCTTCGAATCCATCCATCTTTGGCATCTGACCATCCATTAAAACGATGTCAAAGTTGTCTTTTTGAAACTCTTCAACAGCTTTAATCCCATTGGAAGCCGTAATTACCTGCCACCCTTTAGATTTCAGGAAGCTAGCAATGTATAGCTGATTTATTGCATCATCTTCCGCAACTAATATTTTTATCAGCTTATTTGATTTAAACTGTTGTTTTGTTGAAGTTGGGTCTAATTCTGAAAGAATAGGACTGGTTTCCGAAACAATTAAGGGAATTTCAAAGCTGACAGTACTACCTTTCCCATATATACTTTCAAATACTACATTACCGTTCATTAATTCAGCAAGCCTTTTAACAATACTTAGCCCCAGACCTGTTCCTTGGTACTCTTTTTTAGTTGATATGTCTAACTGCCTAAAGGATTCAAATAGTTTTGAGATGTCTTTTTTTCTTACTCCTACACCGGTATCTTTAACTATAAACTTAAGTTTAACGTTGCTGTCTTTTCTGTATGTTTGAGTAACTTGTAGTAATATTTTTCCTGAATTTGTAAATTTTACAGAATTACTAAGCAGATTGTTTAAAATTTGAACAATTTTTTGTTCATCTCCATAAAGCGTATTAATTATATCTTTCTCAATTTTTGTTTCAAATTCAAGATTCTTTTGAGAACATATTGGTTCATAAAGCTTTATGACTTTTGATATTAGTTTGCTTAATTCAAATTCTGAGTAAGTTATATCAACTTTGTTTGCTTCAATTTTTGAAAAATCAAGAATATCGTTTAATATGTTTAACAGCGTTCTACCGGAGAGCAAAATTGAATTTAAATACTTCTTTTGACTATCGTCTAGTTCTGTTTTTGATAATGTGTTTGCCATCCCAATAATAGCATTCATAGGATTTCTAATTTCATGACTCATATTAGCAAGAAACTCACTCTTTGCCACATTAGATCTTTCAGCTACTTCTTTTGCCCTAATTAGCTCTTCTTTTTCTATTCTTTCTGTAACATCTCTTGAAACACATACAATCTCTTCAACTAAATTCGTATGTGGATTGTAAACTACTTGATTAGTAGTTTCAAACCAGATATATTGACCATTTTTCTTGCGAATTCTATAACTCTCTATTAATGAAGTTGTTTTATTCTCTAGTAAATATATATGATTTCGTCGTATATCCTCAATATCATCAGAGTGAATAAATTTGTAAATGGATAAGCCTGTCATTTCTTTCGCATCATACCCTAAAAGTTTTTTACAAACAGGAGAAACGTAAAGAAATGTTCTATCCCAACTATGCTTAGAAATTAAGTCGCTCGAATTGTCTGCTAGTATTCTGTACCTTTCTTCGCTAAGTCTAAGACTTTCTTCAACTTTTTTTCTTTCGGAAATATTTCTAATAGTGCCAATAATCTTTTCAGGGTTATTTTCGATATCGTATATTATCTTGGCAGTTAAAGAGCATGGAATATTTGCTTTATGTTTGGTTGAAAGAGTAACTTCAAAATCACTAATCATACCTTGATTATGGATTATATCAAGAAAATCTTTCTCAAAACTTTTGTTGTCGAATAAAGGTTTATTAATTAAATCTTCTTTTGAGTATTTGAAAATTGTTTTAATTGACGGTGAAAGCTCTTTAATAACTCCTGACGGAGTTAGTTCAAAATATACATCAAGAATATTTTCGAAAATACTTCTATATTTTTCTTCACTTTTCTTTAATGCTAATTGAGATTCGATTAGTTTTTTTTCAATAGCTATATTGTTAATAACTTGAAGAACCACATTTGGCATCAAGCTTAAAAAATTAGAATCTTTAATAATGTAATCAAGTGCGCCAAGCCTCATCATATCCACCGCAGTCTTCTCGTCTCCATGACCTGTAATAATAACAAAGGGAACTTCTTTCTTGTTGCTCTTGAGAGTTCTTATAAGAAACTCCCCATTCATATCAAATAATTGATAGTCTAGTAAAAGTATTTTATTAGAATCATCATTTTTTTCAAAATATTCAAGAGTTTCATTACCTGTATGAAATCCAATTGATTTTATAAATACCTTTTCTAGAGCTCGTTGAATCAATATATTAAGAGATATATCATCCTCCACAATTATAATTGTAAAGGCACTTAAGTTGCTATTATCCTTAATGATTTTGTTCATTTTGCTTTTCTGATATATATAATCTATATCCTATCGAAAAATACCATTCTAGGCAGCTGAATGATAACAAATTTACGATATTATTGCATTCAGGCAATTAATAATTAAATAATTTGAAGTTTTGCAGAAAATTTGCTTTAGGCTAATTTTGGCACCTGTACAATTTTAAGAAAGAAACCTAATCTTTTTATAACATCAATGAACTTTTCGTAATCGATTGGTTTAACGATATACGAATTACAACCTAGCTGATGGCAGGTTTCTATTTCCTGAGGGTTATCGGTGGTTGTAATCATAATTACCGGAATTTTTTTCAATACTTCATGTTGTTTTAGAGTTTCAAGCACTTCTATGCCTCCTATATTGGGCATTTGAATGTCAAGAAGTAAAATATATCCTTTTTTGTGTATTACTCCACTAGTAATTTGTTCATCAAAAAAGTCTAAAATTAGTTTACCATTTGAAAAATGTAAAATCGGGTTTGAAATTCCTGATCTTTGAAGATTTCTCTTAATCAAGAGTGCATGTCCTTCATCATCTTCTCCAATAACAACATTAACATCTAGTTCCATAAATAAATAGTCATTTGTTAGTAATTGCTGACTATATTATTTTACACCAAATAATTAAAAAAGTTTCAGGATTTAATTTAATTTGCTGGCAATTCTATGAAGAAGCAGCTACCTTGGCTATCATTATTTGCTGCATAAATATTACCATTATGCTTCTCAACAATTTTCTTAACAATAGACAAGCCAAGTCCCTCTCCGGTATTGTCATTAGACAAGCGATAAAATATTTTAAAAATTTCTTCCAGTTTGTTCTCCGGAACCCCAATACCGTTATCCTTTATATAATATGTAATCATTCCATCTTCTTTACTCCCTCCAATTTCGATAATAGGAGGTAGGTTTGGGTGTGTGTATTTAAGAGCATTGGCAAGCAAATTTGAAAATACCATATTCAACATCAGCACATCAGCATTGCATGGTGGCAGTTTTTTCATGATAATTTCTGCTTTTTTCTGATTAATTTGAAATGAGAAATTTTGAAGAACATCAGCAACAAACTCATTCATGTTTATTGTTTTTATCTTTAGTGATTCTCTTCCAAGTCTTGAGATTTTCAATAACCCTGCTATTAAAGCATCCATTTTTTTTGTACTGGCTTGAATATATTCCAAACATCCCGGTATTTCTTCAAAAATGAAGCTATATATGTCTGAAAATTCTTTTAGCTTCTCTTTCTGATTGCTTGACATACTTTCAGAAATACCTTTTGACAATTTACTTAATTCATAACTAAAGCCCTCAATGTTAATAAGTGGACTTCTTAAATCGTGTGAAGCGATATAAACTATTTGTTCTAATTCTTTATTCTTCTCTAACAATTCATTATTAAGCCGTTGGATGTCATTTGTTTGTTTTATTCTTTCAGTAATGTCTATTGATACTGCGAAAATTGCAATAGTTTTTAATTCATCATCTTTTATTAAAGATGTAGATAAATACACAGGAAACTCTTTCTTGTTTTTTCGGATATTTAATAATTCTCCCTGCCAAAATCCTTTTAATCTTGCTTCTTTTATTTCGTCAAGTAGTTTGTCAGAATTATTTTTTGAAACAATAATATTTACATTTTTCCCAATCACTTCAGATTCGGTATATCCGTATGTTTTAAGGAAGGCTTTGTTTACGTATTGTATAATGTTATTCTCATCTGTTATATTAACGCATTCGCTTACTTCTTTAACTGCATGTCCTAAAATTTTGATAGTTTTATCCTTTTCAATTCTCTCAGTAATATCATGAACAATAAACAACAATTGTTTTGCTCCTATAGGAACAAATTGTGCTTCAAAGAACAATAGTTTATTGTTATCTGATAGGCAAAAATCTAATTGTGTAGTTTTATTTGAATTTATTGCGATATCTTTATAAAAAGTAATATCTGTAGCAACTTCGGCCCTAAATAATTCATGAATAAAAACTGCTTTTGAAGGGTGAGTTTCAAAAAAATGAAATGTTCTATTTCCAAAATCTTGAGAATCTATTATTCTGCCTTTTTCGTCAATGTTAAAAATAAGATTCGGTATGGCATTTAGAAATGCCTTATACTGCTCTCTGCTTTCAATCAGCATTTGCTCATTACTTTTATTTATTGTAATATCAGCAAGGCTAACAATACATTGGTTAAACCCCTTTATTGGAGTTAGTTTGCAAATACAATGTTTTTCTTCTCCAAATTTATTGGTGATTCTTAGTTCGGTTTGTTTCTCAGTATTTTTCCCGTCAGAAAATACATGATTTGCATAATCGTAAAACTTCTTTGAATCAGATATGTGCACCAATTCTTTTAGATTTAAAATACCGTCCGTTTCACTTCTACTATAACCTGCTAATTTTTTAAATTCAGAATTTGATAGAAGTATAATTAAGTCTTTATCTATAAGGAGTGTACAAGTTCCTGTATTATCAAATAATGTTCTATAGAGGTTTTCTCGTTTTAATATATTTATTGCTTTCTTTTTGTAAATAGATTTATTTCTTCGAAGTGAAATCCAATACCCAATTGAAAGTAGTATTAATACAAGTAAAAATACTAGCGTAATATATAAAGTATTAATGAAAAGCAGAATTTTCATCCTAGTTGAATATGTTGTATAACTATATACCTATGCAAATATAAAGCTATTTAAAAAGTTTATGAAAAACCGGTAAAATTTATTTTATGAATAGTCTCTTAAATCTAAAAGAGTAATTAGATTTGAGATTACTTGCTGCAAATATTCAATGCATGTTTCACTTTTAACAAGATAATTATAAACTCCCAATTCTTGAGTTTTTGCAACCACATCTATGTCTCTTTGAGCGGAGACAACAATAACATTGATTTTGGGATTAAAATTTTTGATTCTTTTAATAAGCTCAATTCCAGATATATCAGGCAGCATTAAATCCACAATTACAATATCAGGGTTTTCACTGATGTTATTAAGCAAATCAGAGCCATTTGCAAAATTGGAAATAGAAACATTAGCAATTGAACTTAAACACAATTTAAGCAACATCCCTTCAGTTTTGTTATCTTCAATTACAAATATTTTGCGAGTGATTTCTTTTTCCATTTAAATTGTGTTGATATAATTTTAAATCAATCAAAATTAGTAAAAAAAATTCTAAAGATTATAGAATTGATAAGGCTTTTCAGTGATTATTTGTTAACAAAAGTTATATTAACAATTTAGGCTAGAAAAATAACGATGCTTAATTAAAATAGGGAGATAAAAATAAACTAAAAAATCAAAAAAAAACCCAACAAATGCCAATTGTGTTTGATTAATTACTTTACTGATGAAACTATTCCCATAGCACATCCTTGATTCCCGTCTTCAAAATATAAATCTATATGATATACACCGCTCATGTTACAATTAAACTGTATGTGGGGGAGATGTCTTTTTTGTTCAATAAGATAGGTAGTTCCCATTAATCTATCCTGATGATATAGGCTTATAATAACCTTTCCTGGCAATTCACTAGCATTACAAGCAAATATTTTATATGTAGTCCCGGAATTAAATACCATATTAAATCTGCTAACAGGTAATGAACTGCCGGCTTTTTGAGCTTCAAGCTGTACAGGGAAGCTTTTTAAAAACCTTGTATCACCTAATTTTCCATGACAGATATCGAGCAATGCTTCACCACATTGAGCATTAAGGGTCTTAGAAGCTATTAATAGAATAATAAATAGACAAAGAAATATCGTTTTTTTCATTAATTCTTTAAATTAAATTTCACCAGTATTACCTCTAAACATTTGTGTGTTATTTGCTTGAAGAAACAACACCTACTGCACATCCTTTTTTACCTTCCTCAAAATAAAAGTCGATATGATAAAGTCCGCTCATATTACATGGAAAATCGATATGTGGAAAATGCGTTTTCGAATCAATAGAAAAAGAGGTCACAAGTAATCTATCTTGAAAATTTAAGCTAAATATAACTTTTCCCGGAAATTCCTGAGCATTACAAGCAAATATTCTATAAGTTGTACCGGCATTAAACACCATACTATATCTTACAACCGGAAGTGATGAACCAGGTTTTTGTTCTTCAAGCTGCACAGGAAAGCTTTTTAAAAATCTTGTTTCGCCTAATTTTGAGTGACAGGCGTCTAATAATGCATCTCCGCATTGGGCATTCAACTTGCCGGCAAATATTACTGTTGAGAAGAATACTATAATCAATAAATTTTTCATATTTCTTTTCTTTATAGCTTGGTATAATATCATTATTTAATACCTTCTTAAAAATACATTAACCGATTACTTTGGATCTAATTTCTGCTACTTTTCTTGCAATTTCTTCGACCATTTCCTGAGTAATATACACTTCGCTTCTTGAATTATCTACAATAACTATACTCCCGTTGATTTCATTAATCGTTGGTTCAGCATAAATGTATTGAATCTTTACATTATCGAATGATTTTTTCAAATTTAATAAATCATCAAACAACTCAGCAAAATTCGGATCTTTTCTATAATTATTAAGCAATAGAGTCATATTGTCAAGAACAATTTTTTGCTCTCCAATTCTACGATAAATAATATCTTTATTTGGTGGTATAGTCTGCACATTTGTTGCAATATACATACTTTCTACCCATGTGCCATAAGAAATCAACACTGCAATATTACTCCTGTTCTGCTCAATCAAGTATCGGCTCATTTTGTCAAAACCACTGTTTGTTATAAAAAGCACAGAGTCAATGTTTTTGCTTGACTCTGAAAGTCTGTTGAGGGTTTCATAATCAAAAAATTGTCCAACTCTTAAGTCTCCTGCAAGATCTTTAACATTTCTTAAGTATTGAAGGGTTGCCACTGTTCTATCATAAATATTCATGTATACAAGATCAGTTCCGTATACTCCAAGATTTAGTGCTTTTTTAAAATTAGTGTTGTAGCCTGAAATATTAGGAGCAGGGTTGAGTAGTTCTTGAGAATATACCACTCCTGATTTTTGCAACAAAGATGACATTTCTACAGGGTTTGGTATTGAGGAAATCATTTCGCCAATCATATCATCTGATAGTTTGGCCTGAGATGTGATATCGGCATCTGATAAAAGGTCTGCAGCTTCTTCTCTATCTGCATTGTTACATGCGTTGAAAAATAGTGTAAAACTTGCTAGGACTGCTAAAAACAATGTTTTTTTTGCCATAATGTTATGATTATATAATTTATACTATATGGTTTGAATTCTTATTCAAATAATGTGCCTAAAATTTATATTCCGGTCATATTTATAAAAAACTTACTAATTTTTGTTTTTAATCCAAATAATTTTCTATTTATTATAGGTCCAAAATCACCGAAAAAGTCAAGAAATCTTTTCAATCCCTGATAATAAAGTAAGATGTACATAAGTATTGTGAACACCCATATCATAGAGACATTAAATATGAATGTATCAACAAAATACCCAAAGAAATTTTTTCTTGGGGCCATAAAATGAGTTCTGAAAGAAAGCTTATTTGTATCCTGAGGGTCAAGATATATTGGATCGATTTTTTGTACAAGTCTGTTATCCAGCCTAACCACATATAATGTAATCATTTGATTTTTTGCAAACTTGGCAAGAAAATCATTGTAATAGCTGTCTTTTAATTTATTAAACTCCTTGTCTTTCTCAGGTGTATTGGTCATCTCTTGTATTCTGCCATCTATGACATTATCCATGTAGTTGCCATTATCTCTGTAAAAATCCATCAATTTGTTAATATGATTTATCAAACTGTCAGAAATAGCAAAAGTAATTTTATCCTGATATAAATAATCTTCATATTGGAATTTGAGTTTGTGTAATCTAAAGAATTCCGAATTATTTTCTCTTGTTAATTCGTTTCTAATTAACTCAAGATTATCAGCAGTAATATAAGGTTCTTGTTTAGCTAAAAATCTAAATCTATAGTTTTCAACATATCTTTTAAGTTCAGGCAGATAATATATATTCTTGTAATTACAAATACTTAGTACCTTGTTTTGATCATAAAACTGTTTATAATACTTATTATTTTTGTATTGATGAACAATAAGACCCTCAAAAGCCCAGCGAGAAGGCATTACTTCCGCAATAATAGGAACTTTATCTCTTCCGCCGCCAAACGAGCTATTTATCTTATCGAAGCTAAACATAGCACCCGTTAGTACCATCTGAGGAATTATCAAGAATGGGATTAATATATATATTGTAACAGCCGAATTAAAGGCTGATGAAATATTAAGTCCTAGAACATTTGCAAATGCTGAAAGGGTAAAGAAAACCAGCCAATATTCAAAATACATTCCTTTTATGCCAAATATAGAATTTCCGACTAAAACAAAAAGAATTGCTTGAACGGCTGATATTATAAATAAAATACCGATTTTTGAGAATAAATAACTGCTTCGGCTTAAGTTAAGGAATGATTCTCTTTTTAAAATTTTACGGTCTTTATAAATTTCCTCAGCACTAACGATTAATCCTAAAAACAGAGCAACAATCGCGCACATGAAAATGTATGGCATTAGGTTTTCGTTAGCTCTGAAAATATATACATTTGACGTTGGGTCTTCAATATACCTAATAATAAACGCCAGCAGAAAACCAAGAATAGGTGCTTCAAGGAAGTTTAGCACAAGGTATTGGGTATTGGATAGTTTTGAGAACATATCTCTTGCAAAGAAGATCTTAAACTGCTTGAGCCATGAAGGCTTTTTAAAGGCTTCAGGCAATTCGTCGTAATCTTCAGTTGCCTCAACACCTTTGTGTCGTTGTCTATAATGATCGTTCCATTCTTGAGGCATTACTTTTCTACTAGCAGTAGGTCTACCATATTCATCAACAATTCTTGATTCAATTATTGAAAAGATTGTTTCAGGATTTACGTTACCGCAAGTTGGACATTCACCAATATTGCTATTAATTTGGTTATCAAGAGTTTTAAAGTAAATAACAGCTTCAACAGGATTTCCGTAATAAATTTGATATCCACCCTCATCAAGAATAACTACATTATCGAACATTTTGTAGATTTCAGATGAAGGTTGATGTATAACAACAAAAATGAGTTTACCTCTAACGGCTAACTCTCTGAGCAATTCCATTACATTCTCAGAGTCTCTTGATGACAGACCTGATGTTGGTTCGTCGACAAAAAGAATAGCAGGCTCACGAATTAATTCAAGTCCAATATTAAGTCTTTTTCTCTGCCCACCGCTAATTTTTTTATTAAGGGGGTTTCCGACCTTAAGATCTTTTATATGGAATAGGCCTAAGCTTTGTAGTACTTTGGATACTTTTTCGCTAATTTCCTGTTCATTAAGATCTCTGTATATAAGTTTTGTATTATAATACAGGTTTTCGTAAACAGTTAATTCTTCTATAAGTAAATCATCTTGAGGAATATAGCCTACAATTCCTTTTACAAGTTCAGTTTCTTTGTGAATATCTACTCCATTAATTAATATGTTGCCATTTGTAGGAGCAACTATTCCGGATAAGACATTTAGAAGAGTAGTTTTGCCTGCACCACTACCACCCATAATAGCAACCATTTTCCCAGATTGCTCATGGATATTAATATTTCTTAAACCAATGTGCCCGTTTGGAAATTTGAGAGTAACATCATTTGCTTTTACAACTACATTGATAGACGTTGAATCTGAAAGAAAAGTTGAAGCAATATCAGTATAGAATATTGGTTTTCCTTTAGGCTGTTTAATTACACTTCCTGTTGCAAATAAGTAAATTCTACTGCTAATAATTGGCAAGCCATTAAGCAGTAGCTCATTAGTACCGGTGTATCTAAGGAAATATAGTTCAACTGAAGGCACTCTAAGAATAATAATTTTACCTTCAAGCTGGGGAGAATTAATGTAATTTTCCAACTTATCAGCTTCATTTGCAAGATCTCCTATTACGAGCATTTCAGGATGAGCAAAATCAGCATCAGAGTTGTTAAGAACAAATGCTTCAATAGCTTGATATTCTTCTCTGCTGATATTGAATACCTCAGCAGCGGTATCAATGATTGCCATTCTTTGCGGAGTAAATTTTTTGTCTGAATTTACTAGTTCAAACAACCTTACAAGAACGACAACCTTTTGTTTTTGAGTAAGAGTTTTATTGATTTTTTTTGCAATCCCGAGGGTCTTAACTGAATCCTTAACAGAAGTAAGTTTTACTTTATCTTTTGCCTCTTCATCGTCTCCTTTTTGTCCGCCAATAAAATTATCAAACAACGTAAGATATTCCTTGACCGAGCTTTCATTCAATTGCTGTTTTAGGAATACGTGCACATAATCACGTTCGTTAACAGACAAACCTTCGTCTTGTTTTGCTATAATAGCAAAAAGTTGCATCAAGGCTTTTAGAATCTCTTCACTCATTTAATTTGAATATTTGTAATTATTAGTGGGATCTAATAACAGAATAATAAATTCAACATTAATAGCTATACATCTCAAAAGGAATGTCAACTATTTCAGAGTATTCTTCTCCTGCTTCCTGCATATCTTCGTCATCTTCCTGATAATACCAATGAATGATTATTTCATGACCTTCTTTCATAATGTCTTCAAATTTTAAAAGAATGTCTAATAAGATCTTTGAAGAAGCAGTATTAAAGTATTCAAGTCTGAAAATAACAGTAGTCTTAGGATTTGGACTTTTAGCGTATTCTTCAATCCATTGAATAACAGGCGCATAAAAAGTCACCACATCTTCCGGAAGAGAACGACCTGAAAACTCAATTATGTTATTTTCCGCATCTAGTATTACATTCGGGGTATCGTCAGAACCTTTAATTTTTATTACGTCCATGGTATAAATTTTTATAGTTGTTATTCAATTTTTCTCGAAATTTTTGTTCTTAGAAGGAAGAAAGAATTAATATCATCCATATCGTGAAAGTGGTACTCGAGCTTTTCTCCGGTTTTTCTGGCAATATCAATAAGCCCAAGCCCGGCACCTCCTTTATCAGATAGGGAGCCCTCTCTCATTTGTTTTTTAAATAATTCTTTTAGCCCTTCTTTATCAAGTTGATTAATTTTTTCTAATAAAGCTTTAAGTTCGGGTACTTTATTTTTATCAACAGGATTGCCGGTAATAACGTGATACTCTTCATTATTATTACCAAGCCGTCCAACGATGAAAATACCATTTCCGGATGAATCGCCCAATCTTCCTCTCAATTCATGTTCTTCAGAATGTTTGCTGAGATTTTGAAGGCACTCTACCATAACATGAAAAACTTTCTTTTTCATGGATATGTCTTCGCTGTAGCTATCCATCTTGTTTTCAGCCAATGATGTAAAAGCTTTAGTAATTTGATGGGTTATCTCTCCTTCATACACCAGAGTAAAATTGTAATTTATCATTTCCTGGTGGAAAGAGTAGATAAGTTTCATATAATCCACATTTTCCATGTTTACATGTTTTATATATTTATATATAATGGTCTTTTAAGCAATCTAAATTATAAAAAAATTAAAAACGAATACCAATTATCAAAACATCATCTATAGGTGTACCATCTCCGAGCCACTCCTGATAATCATTTTTGAATACATTAAAATAATTAGTCATTGGAGTGTCAATATTTTCAAGAATTTTTTCCCTAATACGTTTAGGAAAATATTTTTTCCCTTCAGGTCCACCAAATTGATCAGGCAAACCATCTGAGAAGAAAAATATTGAATCATTTTTATTAATATCTATTACGTAATTTTCGAAAGTAGGTTCCGGTTTTCCATCTTTTGGTATTCCACCAATTGCAGATCTGGTCCCTTTATATTCTTCAAGTTCAGTTCCTCTGACAAAATAAAGCGGCCTATGAGCTCCGGAATACTCCATTTTCATCTGTTTCAAATTAATTTTACACAAAGCTACATCCATTCCGTCTCTGGCACTTGCTCCATCCATATCTTGTCTTAATGTTGTTTGAACTCCTTTATGAAGCTGATTTAAGATTTCGCCTGGCGATAATACAATTGGCTGGCTCAGAACCTGATTTAGAATAAAGTATCCAACAAGCGACAGCATAGCTCCCGGCACTCCGTGTCCTGTACAGTCAATAGCTGCAATATAAAGATCATCATTCTTTTTGTAAAACCAAGGGAAGTCTCCACTGACAATATCTCTGGGCATGTACAACATAAATGAGTCAGGGAAATATTGTTTTATATATTTTTGGCTTGGAAGAATTGCATTTTGAAGTCGGAAGGCATAGTTTATACTGTCAGTAATTTTAGTATTTTTCTCCTTAATCTCCTGTTCAATTTTTTTCAATTCTGTAATATCGTGAAGAATAAACAAAACGGTTTCAAGTCTATCTTCCTCATTATATTCAGGAATTGCATTTACGTTAACTGTTACAAGACTTTCCTGAATATGGAAGACCATTTCTTTATGAACTTTTGCCTTAGATTTTTTAACTTCTTCAACAGTTTCATCAATAAAGCTAATAATTTCTCTTCTCAATCCAATTTCATTCAAATGCTTTTTATGGAATTCCTCTGCTTTTATACCTGTAAATGATTCTACTGCAGGGTTGGCATAGAAAAACTGTCTGTTTAAGTCAACACGAAGAATAATATCAGGAGAGTTGTCAGACAAAGTTTGCATTTGGCCGCGCATCCTTTGTTCCTTTTCAGCTCTTTTTCTTTCGGTTATGTCGCTTGTATTCAGGATTAGTCCATTAATTGCAGGGTCATTAAGTAGGTTTC
>CAZRNU010000035.1:0-25183 GCA_964601515.1 uncultured Bacteroidales bacterium
GCTAAATCATAAAAAACCGCTGTTTTAATATCATCAATTTTTGGAAGTCCTGAGTCCTGAGTCCTGAGTCCTGAGTCCTGAGTCCTGAGTCCTGAGTCAGAAGAACCAATCCTCTCAATCTCTTCAATCTTTCCAATCTCTTCAATCTCCTCAATCTTTTCAATCTTTAGACTAAAATACCAGAAACCTCCCAACATTAGGAGTATTGCAGCTGCTGCAGCCCAAGAGCGATATGAATATAGAAACACAACCCTCTTTCTGCTGTTTTTTCGCAGTAGGTTTTGCATATCCTTAAAGGCTTTTTGATCTACTTCTTCATAATAGTTTTCAAAAACCTCTCTGACATTATCGGAAAACTTATCCTCAAATGATTTCATTACACTTTTTACTTTCTTTTTCTAAATATAAACTTCTCAGTATATTTTTCGCCCTACTTAAATGCGATCTTGATGTTCCTGCAGCTATTCCAAGCATTTCACTAATTTCTTCGTGATTATAACCTTCAATTTCATAAAGGTTGAATATTACTCTGTACAAATCCGGCAGACTTTTAAAAAGCTCAAGAATTTCTTCAGCATTGAGTTTGTTGTATAATTCAGTATCGATATTGTTTGAAAGCTCTTTTTCATCAAGTTCAACATTTTGCAAATGCTTTTTATTCTTTCTGTAATGGTCGAGAGCCGTATTAACAATTATTCTTCTAAACCAAGGCTTAAAGTCTTTTTCAACATCAAACTTTTTAATATTCTCAAATACTTTTAAAAAGCTGTCGTTCAAGATTTCAATTGCATCTTCTCTGTTTTTAAAATATCGCAAACAAACCGACATGCCAAAGGAATAATAAAGCTTATACAGGTTTTCCTGATGCTTTATTATCCCATTTATGCAACCGGAAAGAATTTCTTTCTCTTTATTTGCAATATTCCCCAATAAAAACCTCCTGAGCGGTTAAGATTATTATTTTTTCATAACTTAAAACTCCTCAAAATTAGCAAATTAAGAAAGATGATTAACAGTCATTACATAGTGGCAAAAAATTTCAAAGAACATATTTTAAAAGTTTATACTGCTTATTAATTGTATGTTTTGTGGATTTGCGTAATCATACTGATATAATCCATCTTTTCCGATAAGAATAAGTATCTCGCCAAGCGGAATAACGTCAAAAGCATCAATATTGGGGAAGTGAGCAATCATATTTGCAGCAATCATAAGTGGATCTGAAGCATCAAAAATTTTCAATCCTGCTTCACCGTCGCAAATAAATAGGATACCATTATCAATGCCCAGTCCGTGTGGATTATGAAGCTCATAGGTTTTGAT
Organism: uncultured Bacteroidales bacterium; assembly: GCA_964601515.1. Lineage (GTDB taxonomy): Bacteria > Bacteroidota > Bacteroidia > Bacteroidales > UBA7960 > PWND01. The sequence continues at coordinate 1,324 of CAZRNU010000035.1, forward strand.
AAGTTCCGGATTTAGAATATCAGAAATATCTATTACATCAAGTTGGTTTGTTGTTCCGAAACAAGCATTTCCGGTTCTTAATGTAACATAAGCAATGCCATTTTCAACAACTACCGGATCGCAGGCATTTGCATGATTAAATTCGGAAATATATAATGGAGCTGATGGATTTTCAAGGCTATAAACCACCATTCCTGAGGTTGTTCCTACAAACAAAAGTTCATCCAGTCTGAACAAAGTTTCCATTTCTCTCCAGGTATATATGCTGTCAGTTACAGTCATGTTGGAAGGGTTTATAACGTCAATGGTTTTTAAAACCCAGGGTTGAGCAACTGAATAAAGGTAGTTGTGATGAAGCATGAACCTGGCCATTGAGCCGGCAATACCTGCCTGACCGCCATTGCTGCCTCCGTCCATTGTAGTAAATTCAGCACCCCATCTCCAGTTTCCATTACCCCAAAGATTACTTTCTCTTACGAGTTTTACTTCCCAACCAACGATTACACCATTGTCGCGGTCTAACAATCCATATGCTATTGGATAATCCTGTTCTTCAACAATAGGTAATACTTCGGGAAATACATTTTCCATTCTGGAAATTTCAACCGGATTCATAATATCTGAAATGTCGTATGCAACAAGGTCTATATAACTATCGGCAAACAAAATATTCCCGCGAATAGCAATGTCAACGTTTCCAAGAATCTCATAAAAAATGAGTTTTTGCGGACTAGAAGGAGTAGAATTGTCAATCACATGAATTCCGGCATTCACATCGTTTATGAAAATGTAATTATCTTTAAAATAGATTTTGCCCGGATTAGCAATTTCTTTTGCAGGAGAAGTTTTAAAGCTTACTCGAAATTTGTCATAGCTCATATACACAGGAGTATTGGCTTTTTGAAGAAAATCCCGGTCTTTCAAGCAGGAACTAAATGCAATTACAATTATTACAATTGCAAATACTGATGATAATTTGATTAATGATTTCATTTTTTTTGAGTTTAGTTGTGATTCATGTTCTCTTCAAAGTGCATTACGAAGAAAAAATGTAAAGTGCTGCAATGGGGTGATTTTTTTTCTGCGAAAATCTGGGAGAGAATTGTTTCCCGCTTATTACGCAGATAAACGCAGATTTTGAAAATTTCTTTGACTAGCCACTTGATGTTAAATTTTGTTAATGTAAAAATCTCTATATGTGTAGGATTAATGCTATTTATTTGTTATTTTATCTAATTCCTGTTTTGTGATAAAGTCATTTTAATTTATATATTTGTCCATTACATCGTTTTTTTTTCTTTGCACGAATTTAAATTTTTATTAACCAAAAAAAAGAAAACATGAAAAAAGTATTTTTAACATTGGCTGTTGTAGCTGCAATGGCGTGGGGAATGTCTAAAATTGCAGATGCAAAATGTTTGACTTATACAATTAATTGCCCACACTCAACAAACTGGAATACTTATACTATTTGTGTACCCGGCGTAGATTTTATGAATTTATCTGATGCGGACTGGAATAATTTAATGGTTGTATTAGTTTATCATCATTGCAGTTAATTTGTGATGGTAAAAAAGACCCATGGTTTTTTCATGGGTCTTTTGCTTTTGGTATTCATTCTGTGAAGATTGAAGTTTTTTATTTATTGAAAAAAATTACCTTACAAAATATATATTAAACATATGAAAGTATTTTTAAGCCTAGTTATCAACTTGTCAATTATCTTCTTTTTATACAATAGTGGGTTTTCACAAGACATCTCCTTTAGAACAATAGATACTGCTGAAATTGTTGTAACCTATTCACTGGTATTTGTTCAAGATTCATTAGATGAGTCAAATACACGATCGGAAGCAATGCTGCTTTTAATAGGAGAAAAGCATAGTGTATTTATGAGTATGAACTCATACAATATAGTTGAAAAAGGGAATAGAATTAAACATTATTTTGATAATGGAAGGCTGATAATAGATGCAAGTGAATCTCAAGTGGCAAACTTCTCTTATCGTATTTATAAAAACTACAAGGAGAAGAAAATTGTTTTTACCGACTTTGTTCCGTTCGACTCATTTTTGTACGAAGAGGACCTGAATACAATTAAATGGGTGATTATAAACGAAAAAAAGAAATTCCTTGGATACAATATCCAGAAGGCAGTGACCAATTATGGAGGGAGAAATTGGGTAGCTTGGTTTACACCGGATATTCCAATCAATGAAGGTCCATATAAATTTTATGGATTACCGGGTTTAATATTGGAAATTAGAGACTCAAAGAATCATTTTGTGTTTAGATTTAATTCTATTAAATCTGAAAATAATCCAATTCAAATGGCAGAATCTGAGTATATAATTACAACTCGCAAGAAATTCCATGAATACCAAAATGATTTTAATAGTAATTTTTGGGAAAGGATGGGTATTACCTCGGAAAATTCTACAACCCAAAATAAAACTAGGCGTAATATTTTTTTGGAAAAATGACAATATGAAAAAATTCTGTTTTTTATTAATAATATCATTTATCTCTGCTCCCATACTATCTCAAAATATGGGAATTTTGAAAATGATTACCATGGATACTGTGATATTAATTATTCAATATGATTTTAAATTTCAGGAAGATTCAACTGATAAATATTCTGTTAGAAACGAAATCATGACGCTGCTTGTTGGGGAAAAACACAGTCACTTTGTTAGTAAAAACAATTTAGAAATAGATTCAATTATTAATACCTTCAGGAGTGCTCAAGAGTTTAATGATTTTATGATGAATCCAACAAACACTGCATTTCCAAAGGTGTTGTATCAAATATATAAAGACTTTTCAGCAAAAGAGATTACTCATATTGAAACCATTGCTCCCGATGTATTTAGATATAAAGAACCTCTCGAATTATTTAAATGGGATATTACCGGTGATAGTAAAAAATGGCAACAACACAATTTGCAAAAAGCGACTGCTGAATTCGGAGGGAGAAAATGGATAGCTTGGTTTGCGCCTGAAATTCCAATTAGCGATGGTCCTTATAAGTTTAATGGATTGCCCGGATTGATTGTATCTGTTGCAGATTCAAAAGGGCATTATGTATTCAATGTAATATCAATTGAAAGCCCTAAATATGAGAGATATATAGAAATGTCAACAGGAATAAGATATATAGACACGGATAAAAAAGGATTTATCAGAGCATACAACCATTTTAAAATGGATATTCTAGAGCGAGCAAAAAGTGTTCAACTAAATAATCCGGAAGTTCTTATGAGAATTGCAGATAATGTGAAAAGAAATAACAATCCTATTGAGTTGATATTTGATTAAACTTCTGCGAATATTAGCGCAATCTGCGGGAGAATTGTTTTCCCGCTGATAAACGCAGATTTTGAAAATTTCTTTGACTAGCCACTTGATGTTAAATTTTGTTAATGTAAAAATCTCTATATGTGTAGGATTAATGCTATTTATTTGTTATTTTATCTAATTCCTGTTTTGTGATAAAGTCATTTTAATTTATATATTTGTCCATTACATCGTTTTTTTTTCTTTGCACGAATTTAAATTTTTATTAACCAAAAAAAAGAAAACATGAAAAATGTATTTTTAACATTGGCTGTTGTAGCTGCAATGGTGTTAGGTATGTCGAAAGTAGTAGATGCAGCGCCTAAAAAGTATACATGTGCTTTGTATATTAATGAGTATTGCAATTTTACAGCACTTGTATGCGGAGAAACAGAGGAAGAAATGCACCTAATGGCATTACTTTGGAACGAGATGTTGGGTTGTAATATGGGAGCGCTTGCAGATTAATTTTCTTATCACCACTCTAAAATAATTTTATATTTATGGATGTTTAATTAATTTAGAGTGGTGTTTTTTATGAAAAGCTATTTATTAAACAATCAAATATTTAACAAATTAATTAATACTAATATTGCAACAATGACAAAACTTTTAATCACAATTATTATAATAATTTCTGTTGTATTAGCAAATCTAACCTATTCTCAGGAAAAAATCGAAATAGATACGGTAAAGCTACAATGTATTTATATGCTCAAATACAAGGAAGATAGCACAAATATTAGTAATATTAGACAGGAACCAATGATTCTTTACATTGGAAACAACACGAGCAAATTCCTAAGTTATAATCATATTTTGAGAGAAGAAGCTACTAAAAACATACGATTCGAGATAGATTCTCAAAGTTTTTCTGAGTTTATGAGAATTCAAGAGCAAGCGGCAAAAACTCCAAGATTTCTTTTTTTTATTTATAAAAATTATCCTGATGGACAAATATCATATATTGAATATGTATTACCTTCTTTATATTTATATGCTGAACCAATGAGCTTGATGAAATGGGAAATTTCGAATCAAACAAAAAAAGTTTTTGGTTTTGTTGTTCAAAAAGCAACCACTGAATTCGGAGGTAGAAAATGGGAAGCTTGGTTTGCTCCAGAAATACCAATAAGCGAAGGTCCATATAAGTTTAATGGGTTGCCGGGTTTAATTGTAAATATAGCAGATACAAAAGGACATTATTCATTTGAACTAACATCATTAGATGTTCCGGATGAAGTATTGCCAATCTACTATGGAAATAATTCAACTATTATTAAAACGACAAAAAACAATTTTTTTAAGGCTCAAAATGACTTTAGAGATAATATTCTAAATGCAACAATGACAGCCGGAATGAGTATTGAGAACCAGCAAAGAGCTGTAGCAAACATGAAGGCAAAAAACAACCCGATTGAGTTGATTTTTGATTAAATTCTATTTGATATCAGTTTTGTTTTCTGAAGATTAGTGTTTTTTTTGATTTATAAGTAAATGCAATGAGTTTAATGAAAAAACTAGTGATTTACATTTTTGCAGTTGTTTTGGTTAATTCTAACGCATTCGCTGTAAGTGATAAATATTTAACACTTGATTCAGCCAAGATTGTTGTATCATATAATCTAACATTTCAGGTTGATTCAACTGATATTAGTTCAATTCGGGTAGAAGAGATGCTTTTGTTTATCGGCAATGATATTAGCTTGTTTATATCTTATAACCAGTTCAAAAATCATCATGGAGAAAGCGCTGCTATCATAACATTTTCAAACACTCATAACTTGTTTGAAGGGAAAGGTATTTTGGCAAGTTTTTTCCCTTATAGAATTTTTAAAAACTATCCTAAAGGGAAAATAACTTTTTGCCAATTTATACCGTTTAGTTATTACAAATATGAGGAAGACATGAATTCAATAAAATGGCAAATCTCAGGGAAAAAAGAGAGAATATTGGGATACGATGTTTACAAAGCGGTAACAAAATATGGAGGAAGAACTTGGGAGGCCTGGTTTACGCCCGATATCCCAATTAATGACGGGCCATATAAGTTTCATGGATTGCCAGGGCTAATAGCAAAGTTACAAGACACTCAAAACCATTATGTTTTTATTATTAACAATTTTGGAAATCAAACTGAAGCTATTCCAATAAAGATGCAAAATGAAAAATATATAATTACTTCAAGACACAAATTTCATGAGTTTGAAAAGCATTTTACAAGAAATCAATATGAGCATATTTATAATTTAGGAACACGCCCCAACGATCCAACTCCATTTATTGAAGCATCAAAAAGAGAAAATAATTTCCTTGAACTAAAAACTAATTAGCATTTCTTAATTATGAAAATCATAAAAATGAAGACATTATTACCATCAACTGTTTTGTTTGCAGTAATTAGTTATTTTCTAATCAACCCTGTAATTGCAAATGAAGATAAACTTTTAATTGGCAATGCTGAGTACAAAGTTTTGTATCAATTGTCTTTTCAACCCGACTCCCTCAATCCGGATAGAATTTTAAATGAAGACATGCTGTTGCTTATTGATAAAAACAAAAGCATGTTCATTAGTTACAATAGCTATCTGGCTAATACCGGGAAAAGCAATCAACCTGTTATTATTAATACAGGCGGAAGTGTTATTATTGATGGTAGTAGTTTTACTCCATCATTTTTTAACTATAAGATTTATAAAAATTATCCGGAGGGAAAAATTACATATACTGAGTTTTTCCCAATGGACTACTACAAATATGAAGAGCCGCTTAACGCAATGAATTGGGAAATTACAGGAGATAGAGAAAATATAGGCATATATTCTGCTCAAAAGGCAATAACAAATTATGCCGGAAGAAATTGGGAGGCATGGTTTACATCGGAAGTTCCGGTAAACGATGGCCCATATAAGTTTAATGGATTGCCCGGATTAATTTTACGAATCAAGGATTCAAGGAATCATTTTGTGTTTGAAATTAAGGATATAGCTATTCCTCAGGAGCAGTATCCTCTCTTTTTTCAAAAAGTTACATTTATAAACACTGAAAGATCAAAATTTCACTCTTTTGAAAGAAATCCGGTACTTAGCATTCAAATTATACCGGATAATCCCGGAGCTGTTAGTGATTTTGGACCAAAGTTTAATAATTTCCTAGAACAAAAAGTTGATTAGGCATGAGACCTATTATAATTCTTTTTTTTATAATAATTTGGTTATTAACACCCAAGATTAATGCTCAATCAGTATTAACAGGTAAGGTTTTAGACGAAAACAAAAAGCCATTGCCTAATATTAATATTCTAGTTAGTCCGCACAACAAGGATTTTCTTATAGCTTTTGGAGTTAGCGATCAGTCGGGCAGCTTTAAGATTTCGGTAAAAGTTGACACCGACAGTCTTAAAATTGAAGCAACTTCTATGCATTATAGAAATCATAGTTTGCTAGTTGAAAATAAAACTCAGGAAATTCTTTTTGAATTGGTGCCTGAAGTTAAAGTACTGGATGAGTTTGTTGTTAAGGCTGATGCAATTGAAAAGAGAGGTGATACAATAAGCTATCTGGTTAGTTCATTCGCAAATGTGCAAGACCGTTCTATTGCCGATGTAATAAAAAGAATGCCGGGGATTACTGTTGAATCAACAGGTAGAATTTTATATCAGGGAGATCCAATTCAGCACCTATATGTAGAAGGTTTGGATCTAATGGGCGGAAGATATGGGATGGTTACTAATAATATGCCTCATGCATCGGTATCAACTATCGAAGTTCTGGAAAATCATCAGCCAATTAAAATTCTTGAAGATTTGGCGCCATCTCACAGGGCTTCGTTAAATATAAAACTCAAGAATAGTGTTTCTACTACAGGTACTGCAAAGCTTGGAAGCGGCCTTAGTCCAATATTGTGGGAAGCCAATGTTACTCCTATGATGTTTACCAGAAAATATCAAATGGTAGCTTCTTATCAGGCAAATAACTCCGGTGAAGATGTTAGCACTCAACTAAAAATGCTTGGTGCCGGAAGTGGCTCTGTTTTTGTTTTGTCGGGCCAGGAAAATCCCGGAATGCTGGGAATGCAAACAATTAGTCCACCCAACTTCACAACAAATCGCTTTTTAGATAACAACATTCACCTTATAAATGCTAACTCTCTTGTGAAAATAAACAGAGACATGACTTTGCGTGCAAATCTTTTTTATGTTTACGACAAACAATTTCAAAATGGTGTTACATTCAGAACATTATATACTCCAACAGACACACTTAATTTTACAGAAGTGGTAAATAATGATTTCAGATACAGTTATACTCATGGAGAATTTACAGTAAACAGTAATACTAAAGACAATTACATTAATAATAAAACTCTTTTCAAAGCTCACTTTGATAAGTTTTCCGGAGCCGTAAGTCGTACCGACTCACCATTACACCAAGAATTAGACAATCCGTTTTATGCTTTTTCAAATAACTTAAGCCTAATTAAGCCTGTAAATAATAAGTTTATAAACATTTCATCAGATATTTCATACGATCAGGCTCCTCAAAATTTATTAGTTTCACCGGGCCAATTTCCTAATTTACTAAATGATAGTATTAATTATGAGTCTGTTCAGCAAAAATCAAATCTTAAAATTATTGATGCTCAGCATTCTGTAAGCTTTTCTTCTATTTACAAAAGATGGACATTCTCGCCTAAATTTGGATTTGATTATAAACAAAACTTACTAAACTCAGATCTTTTTCTCTACCGAGGAGATACACGTTTTGCTACCGATAGTCTTTTTTCTAACAACTTAGTTGGAGTTAATTATCGTGCTTATGCACAAACAGGAGTAGTTTATAAGTATGGTTCATTAACACTTTCCTCTGATCTGCCTGTCAACTATGTAAATACAAACATTGAGGATGTAAGCCTTGAAAAAAAGAGGAGTATAGATGGTTTTACAATTAATCCAAGGGTAAGTCTTCATTATAAAATTAATGGCTTTTGGCAAGCCGGCAGTTCACTCAGCTATGGCACTCACTTTGGAGAAATGCAGGCAATGCATTTTGGCTATATTCTGAAAGGGCATAATTCATTGCAGATAAATGATGCTCCTTTATCAGTAACCAAAAGAAGTGTTGTGAGCGCAAATATTAGTCACCGAAATCCAATTGAATCCTTCTTTTCATCAGCAATGTACTATTTTTCAATAAGTAATACCAACCTGATTTATGATAATACAATTCTGGACGATGGAACCACCGTGCTGATTTTCACTGAAATTCCGAACACAAGCTATTCTCACTCAATAAATGCCCAAACAAGCAAGTTTATTAGAAGTATTAGAAGTACACTTTCATTGAATGTGAGGTATAGCAACCATAATCGTAAGCAATTAGTAAATAACTATATGTTTACTTCAATAAATAATGTTTATGATTTTTCACCCCGACTTAATGTAAAAATTACTGATTGGCTAAATACTGAATATAAATCCAGTGTTTTGTATTACGATACATATATGGATGCTAGAAAGGTCAGCGCACTAACTATTTCAAAACATTTTGTCGATGTTTTGATTTTTCCTGCAAGAAATCAGTTTTTAAGTATTAAAGGAGAGTACTATTATCATGAGGAAAAGAATAATTATTTTGTTGATCTGCAATATCGTTATACAATTACAAAGCGAAAAATTGATATTGATTTCAGATGGGTGAATATTTTCAATAACTCAAGTTACAGAGATTATTATGTGGGTGCTTATTCCCTCGTCGAAAACCACTATACTTTAAGGCCTTCTCAATTTGTATTATCTGTAAAGTTTGGGTTTTAGAATTATCTGCGGGAGACTTTTTCTCTTCATTTTTTTACTTTTTTTTGACTTTATAGTTTTTTGCACAATTAAAAAACAATACATTTGTAATTGCTTATTCAATAAAAACAATTACTGCTTTAATGGAAAGTTTTGTAGTATCTGCACGTAAATACAGACCGGCAACCTTCGATACGGTTGTTGGGCAAAAGTCTATTACAAATACTCTTAAAAACGCAATAAAAAATAAACATCTGGCGCAATCATTTTTGTTTTGCGGACCTAGAGGCGTTGGTAAAACTACATGTGCAAGAATATTAGCTAAAACCATTAACTGCGAAAATATCTCTGAAAATATTGAAGCCTGCAATGTGTGTCCATCTTGTGAATCTTTCAATAGGTCGGCTTCTTTCAATGTTCACGAACTCGATGCTGCATCCAACAATTCTGTTGATGATATACGAGCACTTGTAGATCAGGTTAGGATTCCGCCTCAAATGGGTAAATATAAAATTTATATCATTGATGAGGTTCACATGCTATCTACACAGGCTTTTAATGCTTTTCTTAAAACGCTTGAAGAACCACCTGCATACGCAAAATTTATTCTTGCAACAACTGAAAAACATAAGATTATTCCTACTATCCTGTCGCGCTGCCAGATTTATGATTTTGCCAGAATTACCGTAGAGGATATTGCTAAACATCTGGAATTTGTTGCAAAAAGCGAAAACGTTAATGCCGACCCGGAAGCATTACATATTATTGCTCAAAAAGCCGACGGAGCTCTTAGGGATGCACTTTCTATTTTCGACCAAATTGTAAGCTTTACCGGAAGTAATATTACATATGAGGCTGTTATAGAAAATCTTAATGTTCTCGACTACGACTATTACTTTAAAATGACTGACCACATCCTGAATAACATTACTTCTGATGTGCTGCTGCTTATCGACGATATTTTTACAAAAGGATTTGAAGGAAGCCATTTTATTCTGGGATTTGGAGAGCATTTGAGAAATATCCTTGTTTGTAAAAACCCGGCTACTGTGAAACTTCTCGAAGTTAGCGACAGTATCAAGCAAAAATATCTGCAACAATGTGCCTCTTGTACTGATAGTTTTCTTCTTAAAGCACTTACGATAATAAACCAGAGTGATTTGGATTATAGAACAGCAAATAATAAAAGGTTGCTTCTTGAAATAGCTTTGCTTCGAATGACAAACCTAGTAGAAGAACCGAGCACTGAAAAAAAAAAGCCGGTTGAGTCTGTAAAACCTCCACAACCAATTAAACAAGAACCTGTTATAGCGAAAGAGCCTCAAGAAGTTCCTAAAACTCAAGTTGTTGCTGATAATCAAATAACTGCTGAAGTGCAACCTTCAAAAGCTGAAGAACCAAAACCTAAACCAGTTTCGTCTCCAAAACCTGTAACAAGATCGTTTGGAATCAGCATTAAAGATGACGATAATACCGAGGAAGAAAAAAAAAAATCTGATGACGAAGAACTGATTATTGATGAAGAATTTCCTTCAGATGACTTTACAACTGAGTTTTTTAATGAAATATGGGGGAAACTAGCCAATATTTACAAGGAAAAGCAAACGTTATTTTTGGCCCTGACTAAAAATCCTCCGATTATTAAAAATAATATTATTGAAGTTCTTATTGATAATCAAATTCAAGAGCTTGAGATTCATGAGAAAAAAATAGAGCTGTTAAGTTACCTGAGAAAGCATCTTAATAACTATTCCATAACGCTTATAACAAAGATTATGGAAACAAATAAAGTAGCAGTGAAAAAAGCATATCTGCCTGAAGAAAAAATTAGTATCATGATTGAAAAAAAGCCCGAAGTGAAAAGGCTTATGGACGATCTTGACCTTGAAATATCTCACTAACCCAATAAAACAAATTTTATTAATTAAAACTATGACTATAATGAAAAAGCGATTTTTATTAATCTTACTGCTGATGCCGGTCTTGTCAACTTCATTTGCCGGCAATAAAATTCAGTTTACTGAATACAAATTAGCAAATGGATTGCATGTTATTCTGCATCAGGACAACACTGCACCAATTGTTGCAATTGGAATCACTTATCATGTTGGAAGTAAAAATGAGGTGGCCGAAAGAACCGGTTTTGCTCATTATATGGAGCATCTTATGTTTGAAGGAAGCAAAAACATAGGTCGTGGCGAGTTTTTTAAACTTGCTCAGGATGCCGGAGGTGAAATTAATGCCTACACTTCGCATGATAAAACTTTTTACCACATGTTGTTGCCTAGCAATCAACTTGAAATGGGGTTGTGGATGGAATCGGAAAGACTTTTACACCTTGTTATTGATGAAGAAGGCGTAGAAACTCAGAGAAGAGTTATTAAAGAAGAAAGAAGCCAGATGTTTGACAACAGACCATACGGTGGTTTGCTGGAAGCAATTTTTAGCAGAGCTTTCGTTAAGCATCCATATAACTGGTTACCAATAGGATCTGTTCAATACATCGACCAGGCTACCCTTGAAGAGTTTATTGATTTTCATAGTACATATTATGTCCCTAACAACGCTGTGTTGTCAATTGCAGGTGATATTAATATAGAACAGACAAAAAAACTTGTTGAGTTATATTTCGGCGATATCCCGAAAGGAACAAAACCTATAATTCGCCCCGAGTCTAATGAACCTCCTCTTGCAAGTGAGATAAGAGACACTGTTTATGATCCAAACATTCAGCTTCCTGCTGTAATTCAGGCTTATAGAATCCCCGGAGTAAATAGCGACGACTTTTATGCTCTTGATATGCTTACTACTTTATTATCTTCCGGCCAAAGCTCAAGAATGAATAAGGCTATTGTTGATGAGCAGCAAAAAGCATTAGTTGTTCAAAGTGTGCCTTTTCAGCTAGAGCATCCCGGATTATTTCTTGTTTTTGGTATTGTAAATATGGGTGTTGAAGTTGGTGTTCTTGAAGAAGCCATTAATGCTGAGATTATAAAAGTTCAAAACGAAGGTCTTTCAGACAGTGAGTTGCAGAAACTTAAAAACAACAAAGAATCATCAGCAGTTTATAGTTATGCATCTTTGGAAAGATTGGTGGATAATCTTGCAAATTATCATATAATGTATGGAAATACAAATCTTATCAATACGGAAATAGAAAAGTATATGAAAGTTACTAAGGAAGATATTATTAGGGTTGCAAAACAATACCTTTCTCCTGAAAACAGAGTAGTAATTTATTATTTGCCAAAGAGATAAAACGTCAATTTTAAGAAAAAGTATTATTCACATAAAAAACATATAGCAATGAAAATCAGATTTATAATAGCAGCTTTGCTAACTATAATCATTATAATGCCGGGGATGGCGCAATTAGACAGAAGCAAACGCCCTGAACCCGGCCCTGCACCTGTTATTAATATCCCCAAAGCAAATCAATTTGAGCTAAAAAATGGGCTAAAAGTTATTGTTGTTGAGAATGATAAATTACCCAGAGTTAGCTATAACCTTAGATTGGTTTATGAAACTTTTCCTGAAGGTGATATTGCCGGAATGCGTAGCATTGCAGGTCAAATGCTTAGAACAGGAACAAAAAATCGCACTAAACAACAAATTGATGAAGAGATTGACTTTATTGGAGCTAGCTTAACTACTCATTCCAGAGGGATATTCGCTAGTTCGTTAAGTAAGCATAACGCCGTTCTTCTTGATTTAATGTCAGACGTTCTTCTTAATCCGAGTTTTCCTGAGGAGGAGTTTAATAGGCTTAAAACTAGAACTCTTTCAAACCTTTCATCGCAAAAAGGTAGTTCCTCTTATATGATGGGATTATTATCAAGCAGGGTTGTTTTTGGAAAAAATCATCCATATGGAGAATCTGAAACAGATGAAACAATTGCAAATATTACTCTTGAAAAATGTAAAGAGTTTTACGAAACTTATTTTATTCCAAACGCAGCTTATTTGATTATTGTTGGCGATGTGAAAACAAAGCAGGTTCAACGTCAGTTAAATAAATATTTTGGAAGTTGGCAGGCAAAACCTGTTCCTACTGTTGAAATACCTGAGGTGAAAGCTCCTGAGAAAAGAATGGTTTCATTAATCGACAGACCTCTGGCTGTGCAGTCGAGCATAAGAGTTGGATATGCTGTTGACTTAAAACCAAATGATAAGGATAGAATTACTGCAAGTGTTATGAATACAATTCTTGGTGGTGGAATGTTTAGGTTGAATCAGAACCTAAGAGAAACTCACGGATACACTTATGGAGCATATTCTAGTCTTGGCAGAGACCAAATAGCGGCTAATTTCTTTATTTTTACTGAAGTTGGAAATGATGTAACTGAAGGAGCGGTAAAGGAAATCCTTAATGAAATGTATAGAATAGTTAATGAGCCTGTTTCTAAAGAAGAGCTTCAGGAGGCGAAAAACTATCTAACAGGAACTTTTGCATTAAGTCTTGCAGAACCTAGAACTATTGCTGACTTTGCTTTTGAAATTGCACGTCACAATCTTCCTGCCGATTATTATACAAACTATCTTAGAAACCTTGAAGCAGTTACAGTTGAAGACATTCAAAGAGTTGCGAAAAGATATGTTCTTCCTGAAAATTGTCATATAATGATTGTAGGAAAAGCTGATGATGTTTCAGAAGGTCTTAAACAGTTTGCAATGGATAACAAAATTCATATGTACGACCAAGAGGCAAATCCTGTAGTGGCATCAAAATCTGCTACTATTCCTGAAGGATATACTGCTGATGATGTTATGGAAAGATACTTTGCTGTAATAGGAGGCAAAGAAAAGCTTATGAAAATGCAAGACTATAAAATTGTTCAGAATTATGTTTTTATGAGTTATGATGCAAAAGTGATTAATTATTTTATGCATCCTCATTACTTTCTGTCTGAATCTTTTATGGGCGGAACATTAATCTCCAAGCAATTGTTTGACGGGAAAAAACTAGTAATTACATCTCCGGCAGGCAAACAGGAATTTTCTGATGGACCCTTCTTCGATTTGGCTAAGCAACAAGCTATTTTTAATGCAGAATTAAGATATAAAGAAATTGGAGTTGAGCGCACATTGATGGGAATAGAAAAATTATCCGGAAAGGATGCGTATAAAATGCAACTAACAACAAAAGACGGAAGCAGAAGTATTGAGTATTATGACATTGAAACAGGCCTGAAACTAAAATCAATGACAGAAAGCGGTTCTGCTGTTTATAGTGAATATAAGGATTTTGGAGGAATTAAATTCCCTACAAAAATTGTTCAGGAAGCCGGTAATCAATATTTCGACATTTTTATTGAAAGTGTTGAAATAAACACCGGACTAACCAAAGAGTTTTTTGTTATTGAATAATTAATTCGAGAGGCTGTCTTAAAAGTGGAGATAGCCTCTCTTTTTAAAAATTGTCAACGCAACTTAAGTCTATTCTTTTCGTACAAGTCATAAAGAAGCAAATTTCTTAGCTTATTTATGAGGAATCTATTAGCTAAACTGCAGGCAGTAATCAAGTTTTTTGAGCGCGATATTTGGAAAATATCTCTAAAGGATATGTCGCGCAGAAAATCTTTTTTGTTTAAACAGGCTCGTATAATTGTATTGGCTCTCAGAGGCTTTACCGAAGATAAAGTTCAAATGCGTGCCTCTGCTCTTACTTATTTTACTCTACTTAGTATTGTTCCTATTTTTGCACTAGCATTCGGAATTGCCAAAGGTTTTGGGCTGGAAGAAGTATTGGAAAGAGAACTGCTGGGTGCTCTTACCGGTAAAGAAGAAGTTGTTGAATATATACTTTCATTTTCAAATTCTTTGCTAAAATCTACCAGCGGTGGAATGATTGCAGGAATTGGATTAGTATTATTGCTTTATACAGTTATGCAAGTATTGAGCAACATTGAAAGCTCTTTCAACGATATCTGGCAAATAAAACACTCAAGAACTATTTCAAGAAAACTTAGCGATTATTTTGCTATGATGTTTATTGCTCCTGTTTTTCTAATATTCTCAAATGGAGCAACAGTTTACATTTCCACTCAAATCATTAGCATAACTGAGCAAATCTCTTTTCTGGGGTTTTTTAGCCCTATTATTATGTTCTTTATTAAGCTCATTCCATATTTTATGATGTGGACTTTGCTTATTATAGTTTATATGGTAATGCCTAATACTAATGTTAAATTCGGCTCTGCACTAGTTGCTGCCATAATTGCCGGAACATTATTGCAGCTGGTTCAGTGGGGTTATGTTAACTTCCAAATTGGGGTTACTAAGTATAATGCAATTTATGGTAGTTTTGCAGCATTGCCTTTGCTTTTGGTCTGGATGCAAGTTTCCTGGCTGGTTATCTTGTTCGGTGCTGAAATATCGTTTGCAAATCAAAATGTTGAGCATTACGAGTTTGAAGTTGAGGCTCAGCATATGAGTCCATACAATCAAAAGCTATTAGCTCTTATGGTAATGAACTTGGTTGCAAAAAGATTTGATACCGGAGAAATGCCGCTCACAGCAACTCAAATTGCACATCAGCTGGATGTGCCAATGAAGCTTACCAGAAAAATTATCGACGATTTACAGGAAGTTCATCTTCTATCTAAAACTCAGGGATATAAGAAGAAAGATGATTATAAAAAGGTGGCAAGAAAACTTCTGGCAGATTTTGATGATGCTACTTTTATTAAAGAAGAAAGGATCGAAAAAATCAAAGAAGAAGCATTCCAACCCGCAGTTGATATTAATAAGATTACTGTGAAAAAAGTTCTTGACAAACTGGAACATATCGGTATGGATTTTATGATTGCAAAACAAACCGAAGAGTTAAGTGTGCTGAAAGGAACCCTGGATTTGTTCAATTCTACTTTAGAAAGGCTTCCATCTAATAAGCTTGTTAAGGATATTTAGTCAGTTTCCTCTTCTGAAATAATTAGTTTTTCTTCATTAATCCTTCCAATTCTCCAATAAGCATACATTAGCAGTGTTATTAGCATAATGCTAATTATAGTATAAATAATGCCTGATTGTCCTTTGCTTATTTCCTCGAGCTGCACATTTGTATAATTGTTATGATAGAAGTAAAATGCAACCACAGCTACCGCATTATTTACAAAATGAGCAATTATTGCAATCCATAAAGATCCGCTGTAAATTACCATATAACCAAACAATGCTCCAAGAAATAGGCGCGGAAGAAATCCTAAAAACTGAATATGAATTGCACTGAAAATAATTGCCGATAACCAAACGGCAAGATGAGCATTGTTTGTCCATTGTTTCAGAGTGCGCATTAGAGCACCTCTGAATATAAATTCTTCTCCAAATGCAGGCAGAACTGCAATTACCAGTATGTTTATAATTAAACCTTTTATTGTAGTAACACTCAGGAATTTATCAGTAAGCATTTGAGCAGCCTCTTCAGAGCTGTAAATCCACCTTTCTATTGGTGCCATAAATTCCGGCAAACTTAATTTCATATTTATCTCTAACAAAAAACCAATAAAAGGGAAAGAGGCGATTACAAGGCATATTCCCAGAAAAACCTGCTTCATATCAGGCTTTTTATTAACTGATAAGTACTTATTAATGTTTTTTCCAACTAAAAATGCGAACAGCAATGCCGGAACTACAAACATTCCTACATGACTGAGCATTTGTACATATTTTCCGAATTCAATGTTTTGCATGAGATCCATATCTCCCTCCAGCATTTGCATTACAACGGATGAATCAAAAAAGATAAATGCGAATATTATCCCAATAAATGTTATAATTGCCAGACTGATAAATGATAGCATTGCTAATGCCAGCAACTTCAAAGCCGGATGTATATGGCCTAAGAATCCCTTGTCTTTCATTCTTGCTTTTTCTTTAATTTTGCATGGAAATTATTTCAAAAGTAATAAATTCTTTAATTCTGTTAAGCCTTTGGGAAAATTCAAATTCGGAAATATTTCATTTAATCATCCTCCCGTGATTTTAGCTCCTATGGAAGATGTCACTGACCCTCCATTCAGGGTAATTTGCCGTGAAATGGGAGCAGATTGGGTATATTCAGAATTTATTTCAGCTGATGGTTTAATCAGAAATTCCGACAAGAGTAAGCACAAGTTAGATATTTATCCCGGAGAAAGACCGGTATCAATACAAATATTCGGAGCAAACATTGAAGCTATGGTGGAAGCGGCAAAAATTGCCGAAGAAGCTGCTCCGGAATTTATTGATATCAATTTTGGATGTCCTGTAAAAAAAGTTGCAGGTAAAGGTGCCGGAGCAGGAATGCTTCAAGATGTTCCCAAAATGGTTAAATTGACAGAGGAAATTGTTAAAGCCGTTGAGGTTCCTGTAACTGCCAAGACAAGGCTTGGGTGGGATTTGTCATCAAAGAATATAGTAGAGACAGCTGAAAAACTTCAGGATACAGGAATAGCTGCTTTGGCAATACATGGGCGTACAAGGTGCCAAATGTATAAAGGTGATGCTGATTGGACTCTGATAGGTGAGGTTAAGAATAATCAAAGAATGCATATTCCAATAATTGGAAACGGCGATATTAAAAGTGCTATGGATGCCAAAAATGCTATTGAAAAATATGGAGTTGATGGTATAATGGTAGGTAGGGCAAGTATCGGCAATCCTTGGATATTTAAAGAAATTTCCGGTTTGTTAAAGAGTAATGAAACACTTAATCAGCCTGATATAAAGGAAAGGGTAGAGGTTTGTTTGCGTCATCTTGAAATGTCGGTGGAATGGAAAGGCGAAAGGGTTGCCATTAATGAAATGCGAAAACATTATTCAAATTACTTTAAAGCAATTCCTAATTTTAAGCAACACAGAATTAAGCTGGTAACTGCTTCAAGCCTTGAAGAAGTGAAAGACATTTTATTTGGAATATAACTCCTTATTTATATTGCCATTGCTGTCAAACAAGTCGGTGATGCTTTCTTCTCTGATATTTAGCCAATAAGAATTAATGCCGGTAAGTCTCGCCCCTTCAACATGCTCGGGTGAGTCGTCAATAAATAATGTTTCTTCAGGATTGATGTCGGCTTCGTCAATTACATGAAAAAAAGCTTCCTTGTATGGTTTGCGCTTTCCAATCTCAAAGGATAAAAAGGCTTTTTCGAAGATATCTTCAAAATTATTAATCCCATAACTTCTTTGAAGATAATCCATATACGACTGATAATGGATTATATTCGTGTTGCTTAAAAGAAAAATCCTGTATTTATATCTCAGCTTTCTTAGTAAGTCAAACCTCTCTTTTGGCAGGTTTAGCAGCATTGCATTCCAAGCATGATCAATTTTTATATTCGACAAATTCTTGCCTGTCAGTTCACGAATTTTCTCCCTAAATTCATCTTCCGATAAATGACCTTTTTCAAAATTGTCAAATACCTTATCTTGTTTTACGGCAGAAAAAACTGTCTCAAAATTTTTAACTCCTAAGATTTTATAGCAATTTATAGAAAGCCTGTGATCGATGTTAAGAATAACACCGCCAAAGTCGAATATAATATTGCGGATAGCCATATGTTTATTTTTAGCTTTCTAATTCTGCAGCTCTAATCTCCTTTGATATTTGTTCAACGCTTCTAAATACTCTCATAAAATTCCCCCCCCAAATCTTTTCAATATCTACCTTTGAATAACCACGACGAAGTAATTCGATAGTAATATTTTTCATTTGTGAAACATCTCTACAGTCGTCAAGTTGACCACCCCCGTCAAAATCTGACCCAATGCCAACATGGTCAATTCCAATCAAATTTACTATATAATCAACATGATCAACAAGATCAGCCACTGTAGCCAACTCTCTGGGGTATTTTTCATTAATGTTTGTCCACTCTTGTCGCATTAAATGTAATTCCTCATCAGAAAGATTCTCATAATTATTGTATCTTCTTTTTAACTCAGCCACTGCGGAATCTCTTTGCGGATTTGGTGTGCCCTTTTTTACATAAACAGTAAGCAGACATAGTTGAATTACACCCCCATTTTCGGCTAGCGCAACTAACATATCATCATCTAGGTTTCTGTCGATATCGCACAATGCTCTTGCATTTGAATGTGAAGCTATTATGGGAGCTTTTGTGATTTTTAATACATCATAGAATGATTTATCCGACATATGAGAAACATCTATCAACATGCCAAGCCTGTTGAGTTCCCTAATAATCTCTTTTCCATATTCAGATAATCCTCCGTGTACTTCTCCATTACTGTCGCTGGACGAATCACACATATGATTGTTGTGAGAGTGGCATAATCCCAGATATCTTGCGCCAAGATTATAAAACTCTTTTAATAAATCAATGTCATAGCCAATCGGATAACCGTTTTCTATTCCAATATAAACTACGCTTTTGCCTTCTTTTTTTAGTCTGTATGCATCATCGGGGGTGAGCGCTATGCCTGCCTGACCTGCATTTTTTGCAACCGCTTCATGAATTTGAGTAAAGATGCTGAATGCCCTCCTTTTGGCAGTTTCAAAGCCTTCCGGTGTGCTTTCTCCTTGACCGATAAATACTGCGAAAAAGGCAGCATCTAATCCTCCCTCTTTCATCCTCGGAAAATCAAGCCTCCCATGTTCATTGCGCTGCCCAATATCAAATCCTTCTCTTGAAAACATCAACGGAGTATCAACATGGCTGTCGATGGTCAAAATGGATTTGTGGATTTCGTTTGCTGTTTGCTGTAATCTCTCTTCAGTATTTGAACAAGACATTAAAACGACTAACAAGGTTGCAGATAGAAATACTCTGAAAAATTTACCGTTTAGCTTTAACATAACTAAGTAATAATAACAATAAATAATTTTAGTGAGCCTTTTTTTGTCATTTATGGAGCATATATATGTTAAAATCTCTTAATGCTCTCATAATGAAATAAATATGACAAGAAAAATGGTGTATAAAAATACTCAATTATGTATTAGTTGTTAATAGTTTAACTTTTTTTGGTTAAAGAAATCCTTTATAAAATCAATTGAAACGACCGTATTTAGTGATGAAGAAATCCCTTTCATTGTATTCATATTCGTTTATGATCCGAATTTGAGGAATTTCTTCTCTTAATTTGCGAAGGATTTTTTTATCTAATGACGATACTATAAGAACTTGCAATGATTCACATTGTGCTACTTTCTCAATATCAGTCCCATAATACTTTGAAATATCAAGCACTTCAATGGACTTCATGCCTTCAAGAAAATCAAGATTAGAAAGATTTGCATCACTTAGGTCTAAATACTTAAGATTTGGCAGTTGCTGCAATACTTCGAGATTTGTAACATTACCTCTTGACAATGTTAGTGCTTCGATTGTTTTTAGTGTTCTAAGATTTTCTAAACTTAAATTGACAAAGCCGGATAGGTGTATTGATCGAAGATGTTTTAATGATTCTATGCCTTGCAATGAAGCAATCGGGTTGTCTTGAAGATGCAGCTCTTCAATTCCGGGTGCACTTTTAATATGATTCAGAGAGGAAATATTGTTGTTTGATGCATCCAGAGATTTTATTCCGCCAAATACATTGATGCCGGCAAGGTTGTTAAGTTTATTTCTTGAAACATCCAGTACTTTTAAATTATCAAGTATTTTACTGTCTATCGGAGTTCCGGCAGCAATACGTCTTCTGCTAATCTGTATTACAGGATCTGAGAAATATGTTAGTGAACTTAAATATGTATTGCTCAAATAAACTTTTTCAAGATTTGGAGCATTTGATATTACCATCGAAACTTTGTTGGATGAAAGCAAATTGCTGTTGTTAGACAAATCTAACTCAACCAAATTCTTACACTCGGGAAGTGTCGAAAAATCAGCATTCTGCATCGATGATAAATGTAAAACTTTAAGTTTCTTAAGATTTGAAATAGGCGAAAAATCTTCAACATTTGTATATGAAATTGAAAGTATTTCAACTTCATTTAACTCTTTCAAGAATTCAATATTTTTAGCTTTGTTATTACTAATAGTAATTTTTTTAAGATCTTTATATTCAGCAAGTTTTGAAAAATCTTCAATGTTGTTCCTTGAAAGGTCTATAGACTTGAGCTCATCAAAATCCGGCAGGTCTTCTATTGATTTAAGCTTAATATTGATAAGCTTAACCTCATTAAGTTTTGAATATCCGGCCAACTTTGCGAGGTCGAATGCTCCAAATCCGTGTTGGTTTCTTAATGTAAGTGACTTTAATTCGCTAAACTCTGACAATAGAGAAATGTCAATTTCATCTTTATTGCTTATTACAAATTTTGTTAGCGTACCGTCTGCATACATTTTTTTTATTGACCTTATCGTTTGTCCTATAGAAAAACTATAAGACCTCCAACTTCTGCTTTCTTGTTTTTCGAGCAGTTCATATGTTTTATCGTAGATTTTATCAGATGTGGTTGATGGAACCCAATAATTAAATGCGTCAAATTCGTTTTCAGGCCTGTGGAAGGTTTCGTCATTATTTGTAGTTTCCAAATATTGAAGCAAATATGGGATTCCTGAATGATTTAAGCCTGAAAGGTATTCAATATCAGGGTTTGTACTGTTTGAAAGATTATAACGCGTAATAATTTTATCCCAGTTGAATAAACTTATGAATACAATTACACCAATTACCACAAAGCTGTTAATTCTATAAAGGAAATATATGTTTTTTGATTTTTGTATCTTAATTATTGCGGTAATCAATCCGATAATTACAAGAAACAGCAATACAAATATTGTTATTCGGCGATATGTAAGCGCATAGTTTGAGATGTATAGTATATTTCTGTATGCACAGGAAATTGATATTAAAATGTTTTGTAATATCCAGGCATAAGCTAGGATTTTGAGGTTTTTATTTCCTTGGATAAAATTCAACTTACCCCTGAATACAAAAAGTATTAATAGTATTGCAAGAACGCAGGAAAAAATCAGGTTGTAAATTCCTTGGTGTAAATATCCTGCAAATGTAAACCCTTCAGGGAGTTTAACCCCCGACCAGAGATAAGAAATATCGAGAACATTTATTGTGAGAATCATTATGTTAAGAAGTAAAAACAGCACTATTCCCGATTTAAACTCTACTTTTTCATTCATAGTAATCCATAAAAATCTGTTTGGTTTTGATTCTGTGGTCTCTTTATTAATGTATTGCGGTGAAAGAGTTTCGTAGGCATCAATTTTAGGAATGTATCTAACGTAGATAAATCCATACATCATTAAAAATCCCCAGTAAGTAAACATTACCCATTGAAATGACAGAAAATCCAGATTTATAAACTTGGTAATATCTTTAAACAATGGATTTGCCTTCTGATAAATAAAGAAGAACACTAACACAACAATCAGCACAAAAGCTGCCATCGTAAAAACTGCATTCCAGTTTATTGAAAGTTTTTTAGTTTTATCTCTATTTGAATTTCGTTTAACAATGTCGGAAATCATAAAGCCAACAGAAGTAATAAATGAAAAAGTTGCATAATTTATTGCCGTACCACTTGAAGCATTATAACTTGCTGTTACGCCGGCAAGATAAGATGCGGCAAGATACCAGGCAGTAATTGAAAGAATAGTAGCATTATAGAAGATTGCAAAGCCTCCCAAAATTGTCAATGCTGCTGCGAAGATCCAGTTTCTATTTATTACAACATGAGGTTTTGAAATGCCGGCAAACAAGCATAGTGCAAGTGAAAAAAGGAAATAATTTATTCCCGCGCTTTCTTTATAAAGCAGAAATGTAAACAATATAGTGCTTACAATCAGAATTATATCATTTTTTTTCATGGTTGGATTGATAGTTTGGTTATGTTTTTAATATTTAATATGAGGTTTAACGATGTAATAGCAGAAAAATTTTATACCACTAAAGTTAATAAAGAATTCTCAACAATAATAAAAGATTTGGCAAAGTATTAATTTTCAATTAATTTCGCAAAAGCTAAACAATGATGTTTTTGGTTAATCGCCGGAGCATCATTTTTTATTCACAAAAATCATATTTAACATCATGAACAAACCAAAAGTTTTTACAATTAGCTACGAATTAAGGTCAGGCAATGCAAATGGAAACGTTATTGAAACTGCACCAAAAGAAAATCCGGCAGAATTTATGTTTGGTGTTGGCCAACTAGTAAAGGAATTTGAGGAAAATATTAATAATCTGAATTCAGGCGAAAAGTTTGATTTTATAATTAAAACTGATAATGCATACGGTCCGGTAAATGAAAATGCGATAATTCAAGTGCCCAAAAATATTTTTGTGATTGACGGTAAGCTTGAAGAAGAGCTGCTTGAAATTGGCAGGGTTGTCCCAATGCAAGACAATCAAGGAAATCCTTTGTATGGAAAAGTAATTGAAATAGGAGAAGAAACAGTTAAGATGGACTTTAACCATCCAATGGCAGGCCACGACCTGCATTTTTCGGGAGAAGTAATAAGCTCAAGAGAAGCAACCGAAAATGAGATTCAGCATGGACACGTGCATAAAGGCGGTTGTTGCCACTAGAAGGCTTAGAGCATAGAGATTGGGGCGTAAAATAAAAAAACCCTTTGCGTTTTTAAATGCAAAGGGTTTTTTATGTTGGTGGGCCCACCTGGGCTCGAACCAGGGACCACCTGATTATGAGTCAGCTACTCTAACCGACTGAGCTATGGGCCCGTTTTTGTTTTGGGACTGCAAATATAGTAAATCTATTCTTACAAGCAAATAATTATTTTATTTTGATGTAAAAATTTACTT
>CAZRNU010000036.1:0-20610 GCA_964601515.1 uncultured Bacteroidales bacterium
TTGGTAATGCATGCGAAAGCAAACCGGGGTTGATTGAGGGAATTGGAAGGGGATAATATGCCAATGGGATAATGTGCAAATTAGTAAATTAGATAGTGTAATAGTATTATAAAACCTCTCAGAACTTAGGACTAGGGACTAAGGACTAGGGACTAATTCAAAAAACATGAACTACGATATAATTATAATTGGAAGTGGGCCGGGAGGTTATGTGGCGGCTATCAGGGCTTCGCAGCTGGGCATGAAGACTGCAATTGTTGAGAAATCTGAACTTGGCGGTATTTGCCTTAACTGGGGTTGTATCCCTACTAAAGCATTATTGAAAAGTGCTGAAGTTTTCAACTATCTGAAACATGCCAAAAATTACGGTATTACAATAGATGCAGAGCCTAAGGCCGACTTGCCTGCTATGGTTGAGCGAAGCAGGGAAATTGCCGGAAATATGAGCAAGGGTGTTCAATATCTACTTAAGAAAAACAATGTTGATGTGATTGAAGGTTTTGCAACCTTGAAACCGGGCAAAAAAGTTGAAGTAAAAAACAATTCCGGAGATACAATTGAGCTTTCAGCAAACCATATCATTATAGCTACAGGTGCTCGTTCTCGTGAGTTACCTGCATTACCGCAGGATGGCAAAAAAATTATCGGATACCGAAAAGCTTTGGTTTTAGACAAACAACCTGAAAGCATGGTAGTAGTAGGTTCCGGCGCTATCGGATCTGAGTTTGCTTATTTTTATAACTCTATTGGAACTAAAGTAACATTGGTAGAATTTATGCCAAACATAGTTCCTCTAGAAGATGAAGAGGTTTCTAAACATCTTGAAAGGGCTTTCAAAAAAGCCGGAATGAAAATTATGACTTCAAGTACTGTTGAAGCAGTTGATACCTCAGGTGAAAAATCCAAGGTTACTGTTAAAACTGCAAAAGGAGAAGAGATTATCGAAGCTGATGTTGTGCTATCTGCAGTTGGCATTACAACAAATATTGAAGGTATTGGACTTGAAGAAACCGGAATAAAGGTTGAAAAAGGGAAAGTTGTGGTTGATGAGTTTTACAAAACGAATGTTGAAGGTTATTATGCAATTGGCGATATAGTGCAAGGACAAGCTCTTGCACATGTTGCTTCGGCGGAAGGTATTACCTGCGTTGAAAAAATTGCGGGATTAAATCCTGAACCTATTGATTACAACAATATTCCGGGATGTACATATACAAACCCTGAAGTTGCATCTGTCGGGTATACTGAAAAAGCTGCTATTGAAGCGGGTTATGAAATAAAAGTTGGAAAATTTCCATTTACTGCATCTGGAAAAGCCACTGCATCAGGAAATCGCGATGGGTTTATAAAACTAATTTTCGATGCCAAATATGGCGAACTTTTAGGCGCACACATGTTAGGTGCAAACGTTACAGAGATGATTGCTGAGATTGTTGTTGCTAGAAAACTTGAAACAACCGGTCATGAGATGATTAAATCTGTTCATCCTCATCCTACAATGTCGGAAGCAATCATGGAAGCCGCAGCAGCAGCATACGGTGAAGTTATTCATATCTAAAAACAAAACCGAAAACTGATGTGTGGCATCTGCGGAGTTTTTTATCAAAAAGAAAGCAATATTCAGAATGACAGAGCGGCCGTTGAAAAGGCCGTTTTGTCGCTTAATAAACGCGGTCCCGAATACAGCGGCATTGTCGAATATAATGGATATTGCATTTTAGGGCATACCCGACTTGCCATTATTGATACTTCTGCAGCAGCCAATCAACCTTATACCGACCCTACAGGAAGATATACAATAGTTTTTAACGGAGAGATATTCAACTTCAACAAGATAAAGGATAAGCTTGCATCTCATGGGATTGATTTTAAAACAAACAGCGACACAGAAGTTCTGTTGTACAATTATATCCTTAAAAAAGAAAAATGTCTCAACGAATTACAAGGTTTTTTTGCATTTGCAATTTTTGATAATATTGAAAAATCTATTTTTCTTGCAAGAGATCGTTTCGGTGTAAAGCCTTTTTATTATTCATTTGACGGGAATAAGCTTTTGTTTGCTTCCGAGCTGAAAGCTATGATAGCTCTTGGTGCTGAAAGAATAATAGACAATTATTCACTCACAAATTATCTTCATCTAAACTACATCCCCGGCAATTACAGCATATTCGAAAATGTTTTCAAACTTGCACCTGGGCATTACATGAAAATCAGCAATAACAATTTTGAAGTGCAAAAATATTTTGAAATAAATTCAAATATTGCTGAATATAAAAGTCTTCCATATTCAGATGCTCAAAAACTGCTTCACGAAAAGCTAGAGGCTGCGGTTCAAAAAAGACTAATTTCAGATGTTCCATTAGGTGCATTTCTAAGCGGAGGCATCGATAGCAGCGTAATTGCAGCACTGTCAGTAAAGCACAAGCCGGATTTAAAAACTTTCAGTATAGGATTTAAGGATGAACCAATGTTTGATGAAACAAACTATGCAAACATGGTTGCCAAAATGCACAAAACAGACCATACTGCATTTATTCTTGATCATAACGACCTTCTTGATTGCTTAGAACCGGTTTTGGATTATACTGATGAACCTTTTGCAGATTCATCGGCGTTGGCGGTTTATATTTTAAGTCGGCAAACACGTCAGCAGGTTACAGTAGCTCTTTCCGGTGATGGTGCCGATGAGATTTTCGGCGGATATAACAAGCACATGGCTGAATATAAAGTAAGGCAGGGCGGCGCAAAAGCTCAGCTTCTAAAATCGATGTCGCCTTTGTTGGGATTTTTACCACAATCAAGAAACAATCCGCTTTTAAATAAATTCAGACAATTAAACCGTTTCAGCAAGGGAATGTCGCTGTCAGACATGGAGAGATACTGGCAATGGGCAGGATTTACCGATGATAAAACTGCTGCCGGATATTTAAAAACGCCTATTGATAAAGAAATACTTCAAAAAAGAAAAGAAGAGATTCTCTGCCATTTAAACAAAAAATCAGATATGGATTCAGTACTTCTGCAAGATACGGCAATGGTTTTGCCCGGAGATATGCTTACCAAAGTTGATATGATGTCAATGGCAAATTCTTTGGAAGTTAGAACTCCATTTCTTGATCATGATCTGGTTAATTTCGTTTTTTCATTACCTTCGGAATATAAGATTGACAAACATAGCAGAAAAAAAATATTAAAAGATACATTCAAGTCGATTTTGCCTGAAGAAATACTTACCAGGCCTAAACATGGTTTTGAAGTTCCAATGCTAAAATGGTTTAAAAAAGAGTTAAGAGGCAGGATAGAAAATGAGTGGCTTTCTGAAGACTTTATCATAGAGCAAAACATATTTGACCCCATAGTTATTAACAAGCTTAAGAAAAAGCTATACTCAGCTAATCCTGAAGATTCTCATGCAACTGTTTGGGCACTAATTGTTTTCCAGAATAGCTGGAAGAAATGGACGTTTTGACAATGATTTGTGCCGCTTAAATGTGTATTTTTTTTGTATAATTGCAAAAAGTTGAAGAAAAATGCCAAGAGTTTTAAGGATATTAAACCGTTTTAACCTGGGTGGCCCGACATATAACGCCGCTTACCTGACAAAGTATCTATCTCCGGAGTTTGAGACTATGCTGGTTGGTGGCGCTAACGATCCTACTGAAAAAAACTCAGAGTTTATTGTAAATAATCTTGGCATAAATCCTATAAAAATTCCACAGATGCAGAGGGAGATTTCTCCTTTAAAAGACTATCAGGCATTACAAAAAATAAAAAAGCTAATTAAAGAATTTAAACCGGATATTGTGCATACTCATGCCTCAAAAGCCGGAGCATTAGGTAGACGTGCTGCAATTGCATGCAAAGTACCTGTAATTGTTCATACTTTCCACGGACATGTATTTGATTCTTATTTTAGTGAATGGAAAGCTTCTTTTTATAAAAGACTTGAAAGAAGTTTAGCCGCAAAAAGTTCTGGAATTATTGCCATCAGTGATATTCAAAAAGAAGATCTTTCTGTAAAATACAAGATCTGCCCACCGGAAAAAGTCAGAGTAATTCCACTAGGATTCGATTTATCAAAATTTAGAGAAGATACAGATAGGAAGAGAATTGAATTCAGACAAAAATATCAAATATCTGACGAAGAAATAGCTATTGGGATTATTGGGAGGCTTGTTCCAATCAAAAATCACAAAATGTTTCTTGAAGCATTTAATATTTTGAAATCGAAGAGTAATAAGAAGCTTAGAGCCTTTATTATTGGTGATGGGGAGTGCAAGGATGAAATTCAGGAGAAATCAAGAGAATTAGGGCTCGACTTTGTTAATGGCGTTGAAACTTTTAAAATAGCTCCTGTTACTTTCACCAGCTGGCTTACAGATATGGATGAAGTTAATGCAGGAATGGATATTATTGCTCTATCTTCATTAAATGAAGGAACACCTGTGAGCTTAATAGAGGCCCAAGCCAGCGGAAAACCAATTGTTTCAACCAATGTTGGTGGAATTGAAAATGTTGTAATACCTGGAAAAACAGCTCTTCTCTCATGCAAAAACAAACCAGACGAATTTGCTGACAGATTATTAGAACTTACAGATAATGACATTTTAAGAAAAGATTTTTCTGATAATGGGTGGGAATTCGTTAAAAATAAATTTCATTATACTAGGCTAGTTAAAGATATGGAAGAGTATTACTACGAATTGCTTTCAAAAACTAACACTAATTATTATATTCCCGCCGACATTTCCCAAGACAATACTAACTACTGCAATCCCTGTATGAATAAGTTTAAGTACTAAGTCCTGAGTCCTGAGTCCTAAGTCGACAGGAAAACGCAACACTCCCTATACCCTATACCCTATACCCTATACCAAGCAAAAACTTCACTTAATAACAATATTTTTTAGACAATTCGTAAAGACTTTTTAACTTTGTCGCTGGAATAATTCAAAATCAATGAGAAAACTATTTTTATTGCTGATAATTTCTGTATTTGCTTTTTCTTCATGCAGGTTAATCAACCCGGAGCAAATGTTACGAACACCTCCCAAATACCAATATTCCTCTTTTGAGGAAGCGGGACCTATTAAAGAGTATTGTCTTGCACCAAATGATGAGTTATATTTTCGATTGTACACCAACGACGGTGAAAAACTTGTTGACCCGATAGATCCTTTTATGGATCAACAAAGACAAGAACATACATATATTGTTGAATATGATGGGTTAGTAAAATTTCCCGTTTTAGGAAGGGTGAACGTTGAAGGCATGACAATTAGAGAAGCTGAAAAACATCTCGAAGAAAAATATTCCGAATATTACAACAAGCCATTTGTTACATTAAAAATAGTAAACAACAGAGTAATTGTTTTCCCGGGAGGAAGAGGTGGAAGTGCAAAAGTAATTCCATTAGAAAATCCTAATACAACCTTATTTGAAGCATTAGCTCTTGCGGGTGGAATTGACGATGGAAAAGCTCATAAAGTAAAACTTATTAGAGGAGACTTAAATAACCCTGAGGTTTATCTTATAAATCTTTCAACAATAGATGGAGTAAAAAATGCAAATTTGGTTTTACAGGCTAATGACATTATTTATGTTCAGCCAAGGGCAAGAGTTCCTCAGAGAATACTTGAAAATGTAACACCTTATTTAACATTGTTAACTTCGGCATTATTAGTTTATTCACTGTTTAGGTAAAAACATGACAGCATCAAACTACAAAAAAATATCTACCTTAAATGATGAAATAGATCTTAAGCTATTTCTATATATTGCCAGAAAAAATTTTATATACTTAGCATTGTTGCTCGCAATAGCATTTACAGGCTCCTATTTGTTTCTCAGATATACCCCACCTATTTATCAGGCATCTTCGATAATTCAGATAAGTTCGGATGTGGATAAAAAGAACATTATGCCGGCATCAGGATTTTATGATGATGATATTGCAAAAAAGATTGAGCTTTTAAGATCTTCTATTTTCTTACAGAGAGCTTTATCAAAATTACCTCTTGAAACAAGTTATTTTAATAAGGGTAAATTTTTGAATTATGAATTGTATAAAAGCACACCTTTTATAGTAGAATCCAGGATTTCTAATCCGGCAATATACAACAACCCAATTTACCTTGACTTTCTTAATGACAGCAGCGCAGTACTATCATACAAGATCAATGGTGATAATCAGAAAAAGCAGGATATTAAAATAGGTGTTTGGGAGGAATTACCTGAGTTTGCTATAAAAATTAGGATAGTTAATTATGCATCTATAAAAGATCATCAAAGTCTTTTCAGTAGAAACTCTCACTTCTTCATATTAAACAATCCTGAAAATATTGTTACCTCATACGTTGGAAACATCAGAATAAGCGTTCTTAATGCTGCAGCCAAAACTATCCGAATTACATGCGATGGGGAAAATGCTCAAAAAACATCAGATATTGTAAACATTATTGCTGAAGAGTTTAACATATACGACCTTGAGAAAAAAGCAGAAAGTGCAAATAATATTCTAACATTTATTGACAAGCAAGTATATGCAGTATATGATAAGCTAACCGAATCAGAGCTTGAGCTTGAAAGCTTCAGGAAGAAACACGACATTTCTGAAAGTTCAATAATTGGTATTTCGCCCATGCAAGACAGACTGAATGAATTTCACAATCAACTCATATCGCTGGAAATGGAGCTGAGTATTTACAGTGATATTGAAAATACTCTAAAACAAAAAGATAATATTGACATATACAAATTAATATCAGTTCTTGCAGTAGTAGATTTTAAAAATAACATTTCAAACATGCTCAAATCCCTTCACGATTTATTATTAGAACGGGAAAAGCTTTTGTATGAAGTTACTCCAAGTAGCCGACAAATATCTTCAATTGATTATCAAATAGATATCCAGAAAAAATATCTTATCGAAAGTATATCATCAATAAAGACAAGCATCGAAACACGTAAGAAAGATGTTGAAGATAAGATTGAAAGTTATTCAAAGTTTTTATCTTCCCAACCAAGTAAATACAGCATTATTGAATATACCAGACTACAAAGAATTTATTCAATAAATGAAAAATTCTATAATCAACTTGTTGAAAAACAAGCAGAATATTCAATTGCCATTGCCGGATTCGTGCCTCAAAGCATAATACTTGAAAAATCCAGAACACCCGGAGCCCCTATAAGTCCAAAACCCAAAAGCATATATATCAGCAGCTTATTAACAGCCTTTTTGCTTGGAGCAGGATTAATTTTTATTAAGTACTTATTTTACAATGAAATTCCTTCATTAAATGACATTATAAAACATACTGACACTCCGATTCTAGGCGTTATTCCAAAATATAAATCGGTAATCCCTCAAAACCAATTACTTGTTCTTCATAAACCAAAATCAATTATTGCTGAAGCCTTACGTTCAATAAGAACTAATCTCCAGTTTATTGACAATAGTCCGGGAAGTAAGCTTATTGCTGTAACATCTACCATTTCGAGTGAAGGCAAAACATTCCTTGCAATGAATCTGGCCGGAATTCTTGCATTCAGTAATAAGAGGGTCATTGTTATTGACCTTGATATGAGGAAACCCAAAATTCATCATGGATTTGGAGTAGAAAACAAACATGGTGTGAGTACAATTCTTTCAGGGATAGACGGCTATGAAAATTGCATAAAACAATCTAAAGTTAAAAATCTGGATTTTATTACTGCCGGGCCTGTTCCTCCAAATCCTTCAGAGCTGATACTTGGAAATAGCATGGATGAACTAATCAATAATCTGAAAGAAAAGTATGATTTTGTTATTGTTGATAACCCTCCGGTAGGAATAGTTACAGATGGAATGAAGAGTGTTATGATGGCTGATTATCCTATTTATGTTTTTAAAGCTAATTACTCAAAAAGGATTTTTATTCAGAATGTTAACAGGCTTGTTGCTGAAAATAAGATTCCAAATCTTTCCATAGTATTAAATTCGGTAGACAAGCAATATTCAAGCTATGGCTATGACAAAGGTTATGCATACGGTTATTACGGAGATTATGGATATGATTATTATGACGAAAATAAGAATGTTTCTTTTGCTTCTTTCAAAAAAGTTTTTAGTGTATTGCAATTTAAGTTGAAAAAGAAATAGGGAGAAATGAAATTTGTTGAGACAGGCTTTAAAGGCTTAATTGAAATATATCCGACAATATTTGAAGATTCGAGAGGATGCTTTTTCGAATCATGGAATGAGAATGTGTTTTTAGCAAATGGAATCAATTATACCTTTCAACAAGATAATCAAAGTATTTCAGCAAAAAATGTATTAAGAGGTTTACACATGCAAATTCCTCCTTTTGAGCAAGGGAAGCTTGTAAGAGTAATTGCCGGAAAGGTTTTAGATGTTGTTGTTGATGTGAGAAAAAGCCAGTCAACTTATGGTAAATACTTCAAAATTGTATTGTCGTCGGCAAAAAACAATATGCTTTGGATTCCACCGGGATTTGCTCATGGATTTATAACCCTTGAAGACAATACAATTTTTTTATATAAATGCACAAAAGTTTATAACAAGGAAAGTGAGAGAAGCATAATTTGGAACGACCCTAATCTAAACATTGAATGGGGCTGTAATAATCCAATAATCTCTGACAAAGACAAACAAGCAGTTTTATTTAAAAATTTTGAAAGTCCTTTTAATTAATTTCAACTAACAATTTCTATGGAAGAAAACTATTATTTAGTTCTGGGGATATTTTTCGTTGCAGCATTAGTGTTTTCAATAATTATCAACCGCCTATTATTGAAGTTTGTTAAAACTCTGGGTATCAGAAACCAGCAAGGCACTGTAATTAGATGGAGTGCCAGCTCAAAACCTGCATTGGGAGGAATCTCATTTTACATAATTTTTCTTTTCTCAATTATAATGTATCCTTTCGAAAGAGAAGTGTCGGGTTGTTTTATTCATCCTCAGACTTTAGGGATATTTGCTGCCAGTACAATAGGATTTCTTCTTGGATTATTTGATGATGCTTATAATACAAAACCATGGCTTAAATTCTTCTCTCAGGTTGCATGTGGTGTAGTGCTTATATCTACGGGCATTTATATTCAAATATTCGACAATGAAATACTGAATTATACTATATCAATATTTTGGGTTGTTGGAATAATGAATGCAATTAATCTCCTTGACAACATGGATGCAATTTCCGCGATTGTTTCAATAGGAATTCTTTTAGGAATAGTTGCTATGCTGATATTCAGCAGTGAGCTAAATCACAAAATGGCATTTCTGATTATTGGAGTTCTTGCAGCTTTAATAGGATTTTTATTTTACAATTGGCACCCCTCCAAAATGTATATGGGTGATACCGGAAGTCAGTTTCTTGGGGTTTTTCTGGCGGGAGTTGGAATATTGTTTTTCTGGAACGGCCCCAACTCAGAAGGTGAAAGCAGCTCGTGGATGCAAATTACAGGAGTATTGATGGCATTTGCTCTACCAATAATTGATACAACAACTGTTTTTATAAAAAGAATTGCCAAAGGCGGTTCTCCTTTCGTTGGAGGTAAAGACCATACCACACATCACCTTGGATACCTTGGACTGAAAGACAATCAGGTTGCAATGGTTTTTGCTGTTTTGTCAATAATTTTTTCCGGATTAGCTTTTACGATATTTGAATTTATAACATTCACAAACCTGAAAAGCCTAATGTTTTTCTGGGGGATTTTCGTTGTAGTTTTTATTGTGATGTTTGTTATAGCTAATAAGAATAAGCATTTAAACTAGTAGTTGACTTTAAAAACAACATCTATAAATGGTTTTTGAGTTTTAATGTTATATCCTAACCTTGGACCAAACTTGCTTAGGTTTAATGTGCGAAAGAAATTTACATCCATCATTATATCAATGCCGCAAGTCATAAACTCATCTCTAATCGTTACAGTTTCATTATTGTTTGATTCCGTCAGCCTTTCGTCTCTCCATCCACGGGCATAATCAAAAAACATATTTGCACTTATTCTTTGAAGGTAAAACATAGAATTTATACCCCAATCAGGATAAGCTATCGGAAATGCATAATCAAAATATAATGTTTGGAGTTCTTTGTGCTTCTGTCTAATTATACCTCTGGGGTAATTTAAGAAGCTTTGGTAAGAATAGTAGCTGTTTCCTGATATCATCTCCTGATATCCCAATGTAGCAATTAAACTATGATGTTTAAACAATCCGGGCAAATAAGTAGAACTTCTAACTCCAATAGCTTCACCTAAATTATACCCTTCAAATGGACTATGTCGGAATGAGAAATCAATTACCTGTCCAAGTCTGGGATTCATATCTCTTGCAACAGATGTTCTGTAAAAATATGAATAGAACCTATATTCCAATGAATGAATGCTTTGATTTTCAAGCAATACATATCTATTCCCCGAAGAATTAAAAACAGTATCCTGATCCGAGATAAAACTAATATTTCTATATGCGGCAACAGGGGTTATCCCATAAAAATATTTCCCTTTACTAAAAGACAAAGGCACATATGATCTGAAAACTTTTGACTTTTCTGCATATGAAAAACTTACATCCATTATTGGCTGTTCTCTTCTTCCATAATCGTAATATGCTGATAAAACCGGATACAATCCGTGATAACTATAATCAATAAAATACTTTCCCGATCTTTCATTCAAATCATACTCATAACCGGCAAAAACAAAAGAAGTACTTAAATCATTATGAAACAAAATAGATGCTCCCGGTCTTAACTCCTGCCTTGCTGCATCAACAACTAAAGGCGCCCAACTGTGGGGTTTAAACAAATTCAACAACTTACTATAATTGCGAACTTCATGTTCTTCTCTAGTAATGTTTTCTGAGCTAACAATCCCTTTCTCCTGTCTGGCAAGCTTTTCGGCAAAATTAACTGAGAGATTTTCAACACCTTCCAACGGAATTATTTTCATATCAATAATATTCCCAAATGCAGGCTTATAGCCATCAGATGTATAATCTGAAAAAACAAATTGCATACCTGAGGGCGAAACTGAGAAATCTATTCCACCAAAAACAGAAGAAACTAATTGAGATACTTTTTGACTTTTATAATCTAACAAATAAATGTTGTCTATACCTGAATAAGCACCGTTAAAAACAATCAAATCTCCCCAAAAAACAGGTCGAGATATTTCTATATGCGACGGATTTAGAACAGTATTAAAATAACCCAGACCAACATCAACGATATCTATTCTTTTGCCTCGTTCATCAAGTGCCACAACAACTAATTTACTCCCAATATTATTCCATGAAGGATTCATTAGAAAATCATTTTCCTGATGGTTTATTCGCTTAATCTCCTTACCACTTTCAGCTTCTAAAATAACAATTGACACATTACTTTTTTCATCAACTTCAATTGCGGCTATTAACTTACCATCATTAGATATTGCAGGAGAGAAAAGTCTTGAACCACTAGTTATTTTTTCTTTCGAATCGTTTTTTATATCATAAATGAGAATTTCAGAATATGACCTTTGCTCCCATCTTGGATCTCGCCTATACTCATTCCATACTAATTTACCTGCATTATAACTAAATGAGCCGGGGAAAGCTCTACCCGGAGTAAATATTATCCTCTCAGTTCCATTTCTATCAATTGAAACTATTCTTCCAATATCTTCTAAGCCTGATTTATAAGCAATAACAGTATTTTCATTGAGATAGAAAATATTATTATAACTTGCATAAAGTTTATTTTTTGGAGCAACATGTATAACATTCGAGATTTTAGTATTATCTAATTGTTGAGTCCACTCTTTCTCCAAAAACTCCATAGTATTTGAATAAAGCATATTTGAATTACTTCCTGTTGCTTTTTTAATTCCCCATGTAAAAGGGACAACGCTATAAGGATGCCTGGCAACTTGATTAAGCACGGGAGACCATACATTTGCGCCATATTTTATTCTAGAAAATGCCACTAAGTTATATCCTAACTCATAATGATTGGGGACAAAGTCTTTATATGAACCATACATAGCTTTATCAAAAGAGTAAATACCCTTAGTCAGAACCTGAGCTCTAAGTCCTTGTTCGAATGCGGGCAATCTGCCTCTGCCACTTTTAGTTAATGCGGTTTCAGCAACTACAGCATCACCCTCAAGAAACCAATAAGGAATATACATTCCTATAACAGCCCCAATAGCCTGCTCACCTAACAACCAGGAAAAAATTTTAGTTAATCCCTGATTAAGCTTATCGACCTGAACAACGTGTCGAAACTCATGAACTGCCAATGATTCCATCCAATCGTGAGCATCATTACTTTGTGGAGGAGTTGTATATAATTCCATTCGTTTAGGCGCCCATGCAACAAAGCCATTAGATAAAACATTTTGGTTGTGTATTATAACAGTTATTCTGCGAGGCCTGTGTTCCAAACTTTCAGAAGCTATATCGTATGCATAATTCAATACATCAGCAACATAAAGAGCTTTTTCTTCATATTCTGCTGGAAAAACTATTTTGAAGTTTTTGTTTTTAATTTGTTTCCATTTTATTCCGGAAGGATCTTGACCCTTATTATAAAATTGAGAAAACACTCCTGGAGCGAACAATACAAATAGGATTGCAATAAATAAACTCTGCTTTTGCATGTATTAATTAAATTATCATTTACTATCAAACAACTCCGTTCTGATGATTCTCAAAAAACCTCCATAGTTTATCATCAGGAACAGGAGCCTTAATAACGATTTCAATGTTTTTTACAGGATGAATAAATCTAACCTCTCTGGCATGAAGATTAATGCTACCATCAGAGTTTGATCTTGCAAAACCATATTTTAAATCACCTTTAATACAACAACCAACCGCCGATAACTGAGCTCTAATTTGATGATGTCTTCCTGTAATCAATTCTACTTCCAACAAATAATAACCATCGCTTTTTTCTATAATCTTATACTTTAGCTCAGCTTTTTTTGCTCCCTCAACTTCTTTATTATAAACATATGATTTATTCTGAGACTCGTTTTTTTTAAGAAAATGGATAAGATTACCTGACTCTTGAGGAGGTGGATTTTTAACAATTGCCCAATACTTCTTTTTTAAAGTTCTGTCTTGCAGCATTTTATTAAATCTCTCAAGAGCTTTGGATGTTTTTGCAAAAACCACAGCACCACTAACCGGCCTGTCAATTCTATGAATCACTCCCATGAAAACATTTCCCGGCTTATTATACTTTTTCTTAATATAATCTTTGAGCAGCTCCGACAGTGGTTTATCTCCGGTTTTATCACCTTGTACAATTTCGGAAGGAAGTTTGTTGACAATTATAATATGATTGTCTTCGTATAATATTCTGTCTTTTAAATCAGTTATCATAAAAATTGATTGATATTGTCTTCCTTATACCCTTATACCCTTATACCCTTATACCCTTATACCCATTAAACTTCGACGCTGGATGTTCCTCATTCTTCGGAAGCATCCAGGTTGACAAATGACTGCCGACTCTAATACTGCTCCCTTTCATTCGGAAAATCTCGGCTTTTCACATCTCTTATATAAGATTCCACTGCACCTTTCATTTCTTCATAAAGATTGTGGTATCTTCTTAAAAATCGAGGATGAAATTCCTGATTTATTCCAAGCATATCGTGAATAACCAAAACTTGCCCGTCGACTCCTGAGCCGGCTCCAATACCTATTGTAGGAATTTTTATTTTAGAAGTAACTTTTGTTGCCAAAGCCGCAGGAATTTTTTCAAGCACTAATGCAAAACAACCTGCATCTGCAAGCTTTTGAGCATCTTCATATAGCCTTTCAGCTTCTTCGTCTTGAGTAGCTCTAACCACATAAGTCCCAAATTTATTAATAGATTGCGGAGTAAGCCCAAGATGACCCATAACAGGAATCCCGGCTGATAAAATTCTATCAACACTTTCTAATACTTCACGACCACCTTCTAATTTAACAGCGTTTGCGTTTGATTCTTTCATAATTCTAATGGCAGAATTAAGTGCTTCACGACTATTTCCCTGATACGTGCCAAAGGGAAGGTCGACAACAACCAAAGCCCTTTCAACTCCACGCATTACGGAGCTGGCATGATATATCATTTCGTTAAGAGTAATAGGTAGAGTTGTTTTGTATCCGGCCATAACATTAGAAGCAGAATCTCCAACAAGAATGATATCAATATCGGCACTATCTATTATTCTTGCCATACTGTAATCATAAGCTGTAAGCATTGCTATTTTTTCACCACGAAGTTTCATTTCTTGCAAAACATGAGTGGTAACTTTTGTTATTCGGGGAGCTTTCATGATTTTTGTTTTAAAATATGAGCAAAATTAGACAATTTGTTTTGTTTATTAAATAATTAAAACTTATAAAAAATTATTTGACTCAATAAATTTCAAGTCAATTTTTAACTAATATCACTAATAGATTGAACAAATATTATTCTGAGATGTTTAAAATATTGAATTATTAACAATTTTGATTTTTTAACAAAGCTTAAATCCTTGAATAACTGACATTTGCATAACATATAGATTATAAATGAATGTTTTTTCCTTTGATAGTTATAATTGTAGTAATTTTGTATTTTATTTAGATTAATAACCTCAAAACCAATATATATGAAAAAATTATTACTAATAACGTTGATTTCTTTAATAGGAATCTACGGATGTGATAAAAATGATTTTCTAGACAGCACTCCTATTGGCAACATAGTAAACATTGATGCTAAAACTCCACCTGAAGAAGCTTGTGGAACATATTCGGAATTTACGATTTGGGCAGGTCAGCATATTGACGCAGGAAAAATGTTAGTTTATAACGACCCTAACAATTTATACATTACTTTCAATACTGCCGGAGAATGGATTATTGAAAAGATTCATTTACAAATTGCTTCAGATTTAGGCGGTATACCAAGAAATAAACCCGGTATCCCAATTCCGGGACAATTTGCATACTCAACAGATTTATATCCTGCTGTAGCATCTTACACCTATACGTTTCCAATTGAAAGCATAAATTATGAGTCTTTTATTATTGCTGCTCATTTGGAAGTTGGACAATTAGGAAGTAATGGAAATATAACTAACAGAGAAACAGCATGGGGCGGAGATATTGCAGGACCGGGGCCAAGATGGTGGTTTTATTCTGTAAATACTATTCAAGAATGTGGAGGTTGTCAAATTCAACCTGGTGAGTTTCGTACATTTACACAAGAGCAATATGGATTAAATGCAAGTGAACACCTAGCTGCTGCTTATAGAGATGCTTTATTCAGACTTGCGTTTCCAAAAGGATTAACTATAGGAGAAGGTTCTAACTCCGGGATTGGACAAATTGAGATTGAAAGATTTTATTCATTGAGATTAACTTCAGCCTATGCTGTAAAAAACTTTTTACCACAAAGCGGCGACCCGGCTGTTTTAAATGCAAACTATTTTAATCCAACTCACAATATAAATGAGTTTTTGGGCAATGTTGTTGCATTATATCTTACTATAATGTTTGATAAAACAGACAATGAATTTAGTTTGTCCGAATACTATATTGCTGATTTAATATTTGCTGAAGGCCCTTTTGTTGATTTAACTGTTATTCAGCTACTTAATGAAGCCCAAAGAGTTATTGGTGGTGGAAGAATAAAACAATTTTCAATTCAGGAATTGAATGATGCAGTTAAAGCTGTTAATAAGAATTTTGTAAATGGAGAAATTGTTGCAAATCCAAATTTATTTTATTGCCCGGGTGAGTAAGTAATTTTCTTATTTATTAGATAAAAAGGGAGAACAATGTTCTCCCTTTTTTTATCTAGGTTTAACAGTAATAACCATTTTTTGTTTATCAAAGAAAAATCGGGCAGTGTCAAACTTTCTGCCCTTGCCTGAAAAACCGTATGGTTCGCTAGGAAGCCCCAGTCTATTTCTGTCCATTCTTTCATTAGAATTTTCATCATGGAAGAAGCCAATTGCGTAATACTGTTTAATTGGAACATTATATAAAACTATTGTTGCTGAATTATCAGACACCCTAACCCTACCGCCATTTAATGGCTTTTGCCTATTAAAAGAATCTTCTGAATTAAAAATACCTGCATTTACAAGTCCTTTGTTTTTCCTGAGGTTTTCAATTTTAATTACAATTGTGCCATGATTAGCATCCCTCTCGGCCATAATTTTCTTAACTTCTTCGGCTGTCTCAGTATACTTTGCAATTTTCTCCATATCACTCTTTTTTATTGGCACTCCAGTTTGTCGTGTTGAATTTACCATTAACTCAACATTAACATCTGAATTAAAAGGGATAAAATGTGCATAAATATTCTCAGAGAAAAAATTATTCATATTTACAAATAGAGGCACAGCAATTGCAGAAAAATCAAAACTTTTCATATCAAGATGCTTTATACTTTGAGCTGCATCTGTTTTAAAAAATATTTGACCATTATTTATATCATAAACAATATTCCACCTTGTCCATCCATTGATCCAAACTTTCTGTAAAGCATCAAAGCTTTCATCTACAATAGATTTATAATCTTTCTTTGCATTCCATCCTGACTCAATTTTCTCCACAGCTTCTTTGGCATTTACAAATCTATTGAGTGATGAGGATTGGCTGCCAATTCTATAATTAGATTGAAGATATGAAACAGAGTTTGAATAAGAATCATTTGTAATTACTTTACAAACCAAACTATTACCTTCCGAAACAACTGCTTTACCATTCAAAAATTCTACTATTGCGGTTTTCCCGGATTTGTCGGCTACAAAATAATGGAGCTTTCCAAAAACCGGAACAATAGCAAAATTGCTTAAAGATGCTATTACTTCTTCAACAGATTCGCAAACATCAAGGTGATACTGCACCCACTGTAATTCATTTATTGGAATTTGATCCTTTAATTCAGGATAATACGTATCATCCAGCCAAAGGACTTCAATTACTAAACCTGCCTCGTTGATTCCTCCATTTGGCATAAACTGACCATATTGATTAAAAGTTATACTACCAAACCTTGCTTCCCAAGATATAGGAGAATTACTTCCAACTGGCAAGGATATTCTTTCACCCCTAGGGTTTGAAAGCACAATACCCAATCCGGTTGTCCAATCATAACTTTTAGCAGCAATAACATCTTTACCTACTTTTATAGTAAATGCAGTGCAGGAATATGAATTGAGAGGACTCAATAAATTGAATAAAACAATTGCTACAATTAAAAAACAATTTGCTGAAGCTTTCATAATGATTTTACTTTTACAACATTAAATGCAATTACAAACTTAAATCAAATTAACTGATTAATATTAACTTTGGAAATACAATATTTAAAAAACATGCAATATTTTTTATCACAAGTTGCTGAGCATATTTTAAAAAATTATTCTGATTCTCTTCATGATATTTGCATAGTAACACCTAACAGGCGTTCAGGATTATTTTTCCGAAAGCATCTAGCAAGTATTACTAAAGGACCTATATGGGCTCCTGAAATAATTAGTTTTGAAGACTTTCTATCAAGGCTTACCGGACTTAATAATTGCGATCATATTACAATCATAATTGAATTTTATAAAATATACAAAGAGACTAATGGTGAAAAAGCCGAAAGCATTGAAGACTTTATTAAATGGGCCCCAACGCTTATAAAGGACTTTAATGATATTGATGCCGCTGTAGTTAATACTAAAGATTTTTTCTCATATCTAATCGACCTAAAAAACCTTGAAACATGGAATCCTGATGGAACCGGACTTACCGATTTTCAAAAAAATTATCTGGATTTTTTTAAATCGATGGAGATATATTATTCAAAACTGACAGAGTTTTTATTAAATAAAAAACTTGCTTATCAAGGATTGTCTATACGTTTTGCAAACGAAAACATCGAAACATTGGTTAAGACATTTCCTTGGGAAAAAATAATTTTTGCCGGATTTAATGCAATGCCTAAAGGTGAGGAGTTGATTATAAAAAAACTTGTTAAAACCGGATATGCCGACATTTTGTGGGATGCAGATAATTATTACCTCAACAACAAAAACCATGAAGCTGGAGCATTTCTTAGAAAATACAAAGAAAATTGGGGTTTACCTGAGTTTACATTTATCAACAACTATTATAAAAACATTAGTAAAAAGATTCATATTGCCGGAATACCCAAAAATGTTAACCAAGCCAAATTAGCCGGAAATATTCTTGATCTGAATAAACACAACTTAAAAGAAAATGAAACAGCACTTGTGCTTGCAAACGAAAGTTTGCTTATGCCGGTATTAAACAGCCTGCCGGAACATATAAATTCGCTTAATGTTACAATGGGATATCCTCTTAAAAGAACGGGAATATATGGATTTTTTGAGGCAGTATTCAGGATGTTCATAAATTCAGAGAAATTTGGTTTAGAAAATGATATGCCAAGGTTTTATCATAAAGATATAATCAGAGTTTTTAGCCATATTGGTATGCAAATGCTACTTGCAAGTTCTGAAGAAATAAATAATCAGGACGTGGCTAATTCTATAATTAAGTCAAATCGCGTTTTACATTCTAGGTTTACTATAAGT
Organism: uncultured Bacteroidales bacterium; assembly: GCA_964601515.1. Classification (GTDB taxonomy): domain Bacteria; phylum Bacteroidota; class Bacteroidia; order Bacteroidales; family UBA7960; genus PWND01. The sequence goes on from CAZRNU010000036.1 coordinate 18,598, forward strand.
GAATTAAAAAATGGCGATAAAATATTGGAGATTCTGCCACAAACATTTTTTAACAAATGGAGTAATATTGAAAATTCAATTAAAAGCTTATTAGACATTTGTGAGAGAATTGAGATTGCGCTGTTAAATATAAATTCAGAAAATGAAAAAAATACTGATGTAATAGATGAGCAATCTGTTTTTTTTATTAAATCGATATTGTTAAGGCTTGAATTGTTTGTAAAAGAAAACGACTTTATTCAGAATCCTAAGACATTATTCAAGCTTTTTCAATCTCTCGTTAATGAGAGCAAACTATCATTTACCGGAGAACCCCTTGAAGGCCTGCAGATTATTGGGATGTTGGAAACAAGAAATCTTGACTTTAAAAACTTAATAATCCTGTCGGTAAATGAAGATATACTACCCGCACCTTCGAAGAAAGTGTCGTTTATTCATTTTGATGTCAGGGTAAAATTCGGGATGCATGTTTATTCAGATTCAGATGCTTTATACGCATATCATTTTTATAGATTGCTTCAAAGAGCTGAAAATGTTTGGCTATTGTATAATACACAATCTGAGAGTACCGGTGGCGGAGAAAAAAGCCGATTTATTACCCAAATCGAACATGAACTTGAAGATTATAATCCTGAAAATGAGGTTAAGCATGAAATAATTTCTATTCCTATCTCAACAGATTACGAAAAAAAAGAAATCATAATAAATAAAACCGATGAAATAGTTTCAAAACTATTTGAAGTCAACAATAGAGGATTTTCTCCTTCTTCTTTGAGCTTATATATAAACTGCCCATTGCAATTTTACTTTAGTTATATTGCCGGCGTGCAGGAAGCAGAAGAAGTTGAAGAAACAATTGAGGCAAATACATTGGGAATTGTAGTTCACGAGGTATTAAAAGACCTTTATAATAATTATGTCGGCAAAACAGTGTCAGCCCCGGATATTAAAGCAATGATTAAAAACATTGAAAAAGTTACTACTGAGAAATTCAGAAAACTATATTCATCAGGCAACATTTCATCAGGTAAAAACCTGCTAATTAGGAGAATGGCCGAAAGGTTCACAAAAAATTTCCTTGAACAAGAAATAAAAATCATTGAAAACTCAGCAAATAAAAATATTAGCATAATTGCCTTAGAAGAAAAATTTATAAAAAGCTTGCGGTTAAAAACAGAAAATAAAACATATAATATTAATTTCAAAGGCACTATTGACCGCATAGACCAATTTAATGGCGAAATAAGAATTATAGACTATAAAACAGGTACTGTTGAGAAAAAGAACCTTACTTTTTCAGAAGTTGATGAAGTTTTTAAAAACCCAAAATTGAATAAATCATTCCAACTGTTGATGTACTCATACATTTATAACAAAGACAATGCAAGTAATGAATTTGTTCCTGGTATTTTTTCATTAAGAAAATATTCTTCAGGTCTGCAAACTTTAAGCATTAATAACAACAATAAAGTTGGAAAAGATTTAATGAATGAGTTCGAAAATGGACTTCAATCACTTATGGTTGAAATTTTTAATGAAAATATTCCATTTACTCAGACCCAAGATGAAGAAAACTGTAAATATTGCCCGTTTAAGACTACATGCAATAAGATTTAATCAAAAGAAAAAATAATACCATATTGAGAGAACTAACATAAATGAAAATAAGAGCAATAAAGTTGTCTTTACTATATAAATTTTGTTTTGCCTGATTATTTCTGCTTTAATTTTACTTTTTAGATGCCTCAACCCTTCAGGAGTTAGCTCTTTGTATTTCAAAGTATTTAAACTCTCACTGTTTAATTTCTTTTTATACTCTTCCTTTACACGAGAATGCTTTGACCTTATCCCTTTTTTGAGAGACTCATTATACTTAACTCTGTTAATCATGTCCATTACATGACCTGCAAAACTCATAAGATTTGGCTTTTAGTTATAAACTGTTCTGCTTTTCTTAGATTTTCAACTGTTCCGGTATCAAACCAGTTTTCTGCAATTTTTTGATTTATAAAC
>CAZRNU010000036.1:20620-25099 GCA_964601515.1 uncultured Bacteroidales bacterium
ACTTCCATTTCTTTTACTCAACATATTTTTCATGTCGCATTTAATTTCTTAACAGCGGATTTACTTTCTCTATGGATGATGTTTCTATTTTCCGAATTTGTTTATTTTATTCCATATTTACGAAGATAGAGTATATCTTTTTTTGTGGAACTTTAGGAAATAAAACATTAAAAATATATAATTACATTACGACTGCATAATTTAAGTTTTATTTAATAAAATTTCTGCAATGACTTTTATCGGTTAGTCTTCTGAAAACCGCATCAATTCTGAAACGTTATTTAGACTGCTTCTAAATTTTGTTTTAACAATTTTTTTCTTTTGTGATTTGAATAATTGTAACGTACTTTGGAGCAATTTTTTAATAAATTCGTCTTATAATAAACATATTTAAATATATATGAGAATAGGCATAACAGGAATAAAATTAGTAGCTATTTTGTTAATATTGACAAACTTCAATTGTTATTCACAAGGCGGTGGAATAGGAGGCGGCAATGGCAGTGGAGGTGGAAATACCGAAGATGGTTTTGATGAATTTTATTATGACGCATTAAAACTCAACTTAATTCCTCCATCTCCATCAGTAAGTGGAATGCAAGGCTTTTTTGAAGTACCTGTTTCATATAATTCGGGTAGATATAATATTTCAATACCTATTTGGACACTTAGTTCTGATATCGCAAATATTGATATATCAATTGAATATGCAACTAATGGTGTTAAGGTAGAAGAGGTTGCCGGTGTGTTAGGAATGGGGTGGAATTTGAATGCAGGTGGGACGATAAGCAGGGTTATCAGAGGTCGACCCGATGAGGATTATCACAGAGGAGCATGGAAGTTTTTAAATGATAATGACTTCTTAAGCTTTTATTCAAATCCTCAAGATTTTTTCAATAAAGTTGAAAATTATCAACTCTATAATTTCACTCCTAAGGGATTAGCATCATGGTTGTATTACATGTTTGAATTAAACATTGCAGGTGAAGGGCAAGGAGCTTCACACTCATATCTACCTCTATTTGATTTTGAGTTAGATTTATTTTCATATAGTTTTAATGGATATTCCGGGAAGTTCTTTGTTGCTCCAAATCAAAAAGTAGTTCATCTTGATGATAATGGGTTGGATTTTGAATGCATTGTCAAAACTTATTCTAATGCAAAAACAGAAATTATTGGGTTTAGAGCATTTGATGGAAATGGGAGAATTTATGAATTTGGAGGCAATTATATATCAGGGGGTAATACAAAAGTGGTTGAAGAAGTTGAAATTGCCTCATATTCAAGACATTCTTCACCACAAGAATCTGCTAAGTATAATACTGCGTGGCATTTGACATCAATAAAAAGACATGGATTCCCTGATGCAATTAATTTTTCATACTCAGCAGTATTTGAAAACACAGAACGTGTAAGTACTTCAAAATTAATGTCGGATTTAGGCGGAACTGTTGAAGAAGGAAGAATAAATAGCAGTATTACAGTATCCAAATACAGAACATTTAAAATAAAGACCATCCAACATAAAGACATGCAAATAGGCTTTGATTATACTAATGGCCGTGATGACATGATTACAGAAAATGGGAAAAAGTGTGGAGTCAAATTGAACTCTATTTCAATATTTAAAACTGGCACAGGAAGATTTAAAATTAAGGAATATATTTTTAATTCTTCATATTACATGTCTGATCTTGAAGAAGCATTTGGATCTAACGAGGCATATCTATTAAAAAGATTGTTTTTGAACTCAATCGAAATTAAAGAAGGTAATTACAATCAGGGTGAGCAATCTTTGTTTTATAAATTCTACTACAATAATCCTAATAAAATGCCTAAACAAAATTCAGTAGCACAAGATTTGTGGGGTTATTATAATGGACAAATTTGTAAATGTATCACATGTGTTTTTGGTAATAAGACATTGATTCCTAAAGTAAATATTAATAGTCTAGAATTAACCCCTGATGGTGCAAATAGGAATATTAACACTCATTTTATTTCCTTCGGCACTTTAAAGACAATGCAATATCCAACCGGTGGTACCGTACATTTGAGTTATGAACCCAATGATTACTATGATGAAAGTCAAAACAAAAATGTTTTGGCTGGTGGTTTAAGAATTAGTAAGATTGACTATAAAGATGTTAATAACGAGCTTGAGAAAAGATTAATTTTTGAATATACTAAACAAATATCTAATAGCTTGAAAGTTTCCTCAGGTTGCATTCCAGTTGAAGCAATTCCGATATTCTATAGAAAGCAAATGTATAAACTGCAAGGAGGAACAGCCTGTGTTTTTTCAACTGGGTATAACATTAGCGAGCAACCTGTAAATGAAATGTTTTCTTATAGGGGAAACTCCTTGACATATACTGAAGTTTCTAAAAAGGAAGTTAGTATTTATGATAATAGCAAGATAATTGGGCAAGAGGTTTTTAAATACTTTGACCCGGAATATCACAATAGTTATTTAAACTTAAATAATTTCAGAGTTTTCGAAAATGTAGATGGTGCAATTATTAATAATTGCCTTAAATACAGTAGTTCAATCCCGGGAGATATAATAAATTACTTTATTCACCCAAATATTGAAATTAATAGCTTGGCCGGAACATTAAAAGAGCATTTAGTTTATGAAAGTTTGAATTCAAACTCCATGAGAGTTATTAAAAAGAGTGAGTACGAATATGAATGGGAAAACATAAGCGAAAATTTGTATTTACCCTATATTCGACCCTCTTTAAATTTCTTTCAATATGATGTGTGTTTTCATTCTCCTGAGGCTGGACTATTCGGGTGCGGAAGTAAAGTAATGGGTAATATTATTTATGGTGCTTTAGATATTAATAATAGGGCAAGGATTAAAAGAGAAAAAACAACAGATTTTTATTATCAGGAGAATGGCAGTAGTAGCAATCTAATAAGTATAACTGATTATTATTATGGGGCGGATAATCCATTAAAACCCGAAAAAGTATATTCGACAGTTGTTGGAAGTGATATAGAGAATGTTATGTATCAAAAATACATGCCAAAAACAGACTTAAGCCATATTCCAGAAGAATTATGGGTCTACCCTGAGATAATTACAAGAAAGAGAGTAGGTACGAAAAAAAGTAATACATATCATTTGGAGAATGGGTTAATAATTGAATACAACAATTCATACCAACCTATATCGGTGAAAAGAGAATTACCAAAAGATTTTCAATCAATGGCATTTGACCCAGTATATAATAATGTTTTCCAATCTATTCCATATATGAGCTTTGAATATGACTCCACTTCTAAAAAGCTTATCATGGAGACCAGAGATTTTACGAGTAACAATAAATTACACACATCATATATTTGGGGATATAATAATAATTATCCTATAGCAAAGATTGAAAACATGAATATTCATAATATCCCAAGCAGTTTATTTTTAGAAATAAGGAAACTTCAAAATTTTAGCTTTTTAAATTCAGGGCAAATTAATTCTGTAAAAAATATTAATAACACTATTAACAGCCTTTTACCGGAGGATGCATTTATAACAACTTTTACTTTTGCCCCATATGTTGGCATGACTTCAACAGCTGATACAAGAACTGAAATAATGTTTTATGAATATGATGGTTTGCAAAGACTTACAAAAGTTATGGATAAAAACAAAAAAATTCTGCAAACACACGATTACAACTATGCATTAAACATTTACCAGCAAGAAGAGGAGTCTGAACCTAATGAAATCACCCCTGATCCTTCATTTACAATTATTGACATGACGGTAAAATTCTTGGACATATTGCCCAATGCTCAAAACTATTATGTTCAGTTATTAAGTGAATGTAACCATGACTATTCCGTCGTAAAGACAATTGGCTTCCAAAGCCAAAATGAGGGAAAAGCTACTTTTAATGTTAGTGACTTCATTGATATGCCACCAAGCGAACTTGGGTGGTTTGAAGTTCGTGTTTACACAATTGAGCAAAACAATATTTATTATTTTGATATAGAATCGCCTAAAAATAAAGGGATATACGTTAATATTAGTCAATTAGTGACGAATAAAATTACCGTTGAGGTAAAAACATCTTCTAATCACGGCTTGTAAAAATATTAAAATTAACAAAACATGAAGTTTAAAATAATTATTTGTGGTTTTCTAGTGATGTCTCTATTAAAAACATTTTCACAAGACAGATTGAATATTGGCACATCTACCCCTGAAATATTTTTTGGGGAATATAATCTTCATTCGTTTAGACAAATAATTGACCAAAATGGTTCAACTTTAATAACGGGTGGTTATAATGGAACTATTATTTTTAATCTAGATTCTATTGTTAGCGGACCAATAAGAAGTAGTTTTTTAGGAGTCAGGGATAGCATTGAAACATGGAAGTGGCTTAATAAAATAGAAGGCCCCGGCTATAACCAGATTAATACATCAATAGCAATTAATGATGGATGGATAGTTTCAGGGGTATT
>CAZRNU010000037.1:0-24980 GCA_964601515.1 uncultured Bacteroidales bacterium
CTAACAATCAGTAAAAATGGAGCCATTGCATACCAAAACGCATAACTCACAATTAGATTAAGGTAATCTATCTCATAAAAATCTACTTGAAAACCAACAGAATGATGAGCGTATTGAAATGGCTTGATTATAATTAATGTAAGAATAAGGCTGAAAGTGAAAATAGACACAAATACTACGAAAACTGTAAGAATTGTTTTCATGAAATTATTCTTTTTAAAATATACACTTCCAAGAAAGAATACAGAATGTGTAATTATGAATATCGCTGCAACCTTCAGAGCTTCAAATGAAAGTGGATTAAATACCTGCAAAGCTCCGTCGAAAAAGAGAAGTAGAACTCCGCTAATTAGAAAGCTAATCAGAGAAATTAAAACATACGAAATGAAAACAAAGAATAATGAACTTACCAGCCAGGCGGAAATTAGTTTTTCTTCGGGCCTGGCAGGTAAGGAAAGATAAAAATGACTTTTTGACGGAGATTGCAGTTCTCCAAAAATTCTACTTGTAAAAATATATCCTCCTACAAACATTATAACATACCCAAACCTTACGAATGTTTCAAGATTAAAGGAGCCTAATGAAGTAATAACTCCCATTATATTTAAAGTTAGCAATGCTCCGGCTGTTGCAGCAATGCCAATAAACCACGGCTGCATATTCATCCTCAGATGCCTTCTGATTAAATAGCCGATTCTTTGTACATTGAATTGATTTATATTTTCCATAGTTTTATTTGTTTAATGCATTATTGATTTTTTCGGTACTGTTAATTACAGCGTTAAATAACAGTTCAAGGTCAACTTCGCTTTCATGGCCTTTGTTTAGACAAATTGCAGCTTTTCCGCCCATTATATCTTCAGTGTAAATTACATCTTCATCGGCTGCATCTTTAATTCTACCAAAAGAAAACTTTTGAGAAATGGTCTCAATGTTTTGATTAAAAATTACTTTTCCCTTGTCAAGAATTGTCACTTGGTCAATAATGTTGCCCAAATCTCTCACTTGATGAGTTGAAATTAAAATGCACCTTTCTTCGGTTGCCGAAGAAGCAATAATCTTTCTAAACTGACTCTTTGATGGAATATCCAATCCGTTAGTTGGTTCGTCCATTATTAAAAGCCTTGCATTTGTGGCTAATCCGAAAGCAATCAGAAACTTCTTCTTTTGTCCGTAAGAAAGTGTTGTTAGCTTTTTGTTTTCTGTAATCTGAAATTCTTCCATAAAATTGTTCATTTGAATAATGTCGAATTTTGGGAAAAATGGAGAATTGATTGTAATAAATGTCTGTGGAGAAATGTTTGGCAACACGAATTCTTCAGGTATTACAAATATGTCGGATAAGATGCTGGGTTTGCGGTCACAAGAGTGCTCGTTAAAAACCATGCATTTCCCTTTTTGAGGGAAGAGAAGTCCGGCAATATGTTTTAATAGTGTGGTTTTACCGGCGCCATTCATTCCAAAGAGACCGTATATTCTTCCAGCCTCAAGGCTCATGCTAAGATCGTTGAATAAAACAGACTTCTTAGTGTAGCCAAATGTTAAGTTTTCTATTTTTACCATAGTTGCAAAGGGTTTTATTAAACAAAAACAGTGTATTAGTGAAATAATACACTGCAAATGTAATACACATTTTTTATTGTGCAAACTTTTTTTGAAATATTTTTTGAATAATTGCTCAAATATATTGAAATACAATATGTTGGCAATTAAATAAAATCGATTTTTATTTTTTCAGCATCCATTTTGACATATCTTTTAATACGTCAACTGAAAATGTTTCTTCAATTTTTATGTATTTATCGGGCAATCCTGTTGTACAGGTTTGGAAAAGATGATTTAGATTTGGGTATGCGATAATTGTAACATCTTTATTTCCTCCATTATTCAATGCATAATTTATTGCATAGAGGTTTGCATCTGCCGGTACCTGAAGATCCAGTTCCCCATTTACTGCAAGAACTCTGCATTTAACTTTTTCTAAATAATTTGCGGGGTCTAGTTTTATGAAATTAATCATCCAGACAGATGTGATTTGCATTAACTGCATATTTATAAAATCTTCAACTGGCATGCCTTGTGGTACTTGAGAAGGGTCATTATTGATGTTGTTTGTAATAAATTCCTTCAAGTCTTTTTTTAGTTGCTCTGTATCGGTTGAATTTATAATCATTTCAAAAGCTTGCTGATTAACTTCTTTATTTCTTAAAATAACATCCTCGGGCATCCCCATAGCTCTGCCAATAAGCTCTTGCTGCATAAGTAATATTTTATCTCCTCGCAATCCGGTGCCTGCCAATAATACTATGAAGCTAATATCTTCAGGGTATTTTGACGCTACAATTGGAGCTATTATTCCACCTTCACTATGCCCAATAAGTCCGATGTTGTTGTTGTCAATTTCTTTTCTGGTTTTTAGATAGTCAATTGCACTTTTTACATCAGTTGCAAAATCGAATGAGGTTGCTTCCTGAAAATTGCCTTCAGACTTAGCAACTCCTCTATCGTCAAATCTAAGAACAGCAATCCCATTTCTGGTTAGATAATCAGAAATTACTAAAAATGGTTTGTGCCCAAAAACTTCTTCATCTCTGTTTTGCGGTCCGCTGCCGGTAATTAAAACTACTGCCGGATAATTCCCGTTGTCGCCGGGAATAGTTAGTGTGCCGGCTAATGTAATATTGTCTTTTGTGTTTTTAAAAAACACATCTTCCGATTTGTATGGGAATGGAGGTTGAGGTTCCTGAGGTCTGTTTGGTTTTTGAACTTCAATTATTTCCTTAGATAAATTTAATTCAGTTTCAAATGCAAATTGTTTGAATGTTCCGTTTATTCTATCTCCCAAAAATTCGCCTGAATATTCAATGCCTGCAGCAGGAATTGAAAGTTTTAGAATATTGTCTGAAAAAGTAGTATTATCAACTTTTATCCCGAAAGCACCTTGGTCTGGACTGTCCATTGTTGATGAAAATCCACTTTCAGATTGTTCTACATTAAAAACTATTGTTAGTTGCATGCCTTGAACCTTCAAAATGCCATTCCATTTTCCTGAAATATCTTGACTGTAAAGGGTTGTTATAAAGAAAACTGTTGTTATAAATATTATTGCTCGTTTCATAATTGTTGTTGTTAAGATTAATATAAGTTAGAATTTAAATGAAATATGATCCTGCAAACCAGAAAATGAAGATATTTGAAAAAATCTGTGCTATTAGCACACCCACTATAAAACTTACAATTAACTTAGCACCTTTGAGGTTTGAAGACACTTTGTAAGCGTGAAACATCATTGCAACCATCCAGACTACAATCGCAATCATTGACAGACCGATTAATGCAGCTACAATAAACTCCCATGTAGCAACATTGCCGGGGTCAGATATTTTTAGAATTTCTATATCTGCTACGCCCTGAATGTTTTCAAATACTTTGAATAGAATATAATCCACAACTTTTCTAAAAACATTTAAAAACCCAATAAGAGATGCAATAAGGGCGGGAAATCTCGCTAATGCCAATGTTCCTGCAACATCTATAAGCCTGACCTTGGTGCCTGCAAGTATTAATGCTGTAATGTATAAGAATATAACGGCAGAAAGCCATGCAATAACAGAAACAGCTATGTGAATTAAAAAACTTCCATTATATCCGATTTTTATATCAAATACTCCGGGAAAATGAATTCCTGTGTAAGTTCCAATAAATGATGTTATTGTAATGATGATTAATCCTATTAGCAGAGCCTGAAACCCGGCAATATAGTTGAAAGGATTATAAAGTGATTTTTTGTCTCTAAGGATGTTATTTATTATTGTTTTCATGGTGTAATGATTTTAATTTGTTAATAATATCATCAAGCATATTTCTAACTGTTGGATAGCTGAGTTTTAAGTGGTTTGCCATTTCTTTAAGACTGCCACTTCTTATTACAAACTCAATAATGAAATCCTGATCATCAGAACTTAAAATTGCAATAGACGGTAATGAGAATAAACCGTCAACAGTTGTTCCACAAGAACTGCAATGCAAGGTTTTTACTTGCAATTGGCTGTTGCAAGAGGGGCACGAAGATGGAATTTTCTTTTTCATCTGTTTTTGTGTTTAGTGAATCATTTTTGTTTTGTAAAATAATCTCAACAAAGATAAATCAAAAATTCATAAAAGCAAGTAAAAAATAAATAAAAATGAATTAAAAATAAATAATATTTAATTGCGACTGAATAAAATGCGAAGTTTGTGAGTTTTTATGTTAGATTCTAAATTTAAGTCATAAATTTATTAGAGGGACTTTTATCTGTCATAACTAATAATTAATTGAAAAAATATATTGTATGCTCAGAAATTTTATATATTTTTATGACTTAAATGACAATCACCAAATTTTTTTTGACATTTGAATTAGATACATCTTATCCACCTAAAACACTTAAGATTATGAAACAAGGAGAAGAAAGAAAGCTGTTAAGGATTTTTATCCGCGAAGACAGTATGTATAATGATAGACCGTTGTTTGTTGCCATTATTCAAAAAGCTAAGGACTTGCAGTTGGCAGGAGCAACTGTATTAAGGGGTATTATGGGTTACACTGCATCTAACGGTTTGGCCGGAAAACCAATGCATCTATCCGAAGAGCTGCATGTGGTTGTTGAGATTGTGGATAACGAGCAGAATCTCGACAAAATTGTTCCTTTTCTGGAAGAAACGATAACAGATGGTCTCATCACTGTTGAGCCTGTTTACGTCGTTAAGAGCATTAAAAAATAAAAAGAAGGCCGGATTATCCGGCCTTCTTTTCTTGTGGAGCTGGAGGGATTTGAACCCTCGTCCAAACAAGCAGCAAAAATACTTTCTACATGCTTAGCTTTTTATTGAATTTCGGCTTAGACCGGGAAAAAGCACCCTATCTTTTACCTAAGCTTCTGAGGTTTTCGAACAATTTGCGAAGCGAAAATTGCCTTATCCTGAGTTTTATCGATGCTTCCGCTGGGACGCAGTCAGGAGTAGCTTCCCGGGAAACAGCTTGTGCCTAATATCTAATATTAAGCAGCTATAGCGTAATTGTAATCGTTGCCGTTTATAGGCTTGTGAATTGAGATTTACGAGCCACTTTCACAATGCTCGGCATGCTTATATTCCCACAAAACTTGCTGTCAAATCCAAATCAGCCCCTGTTTTGGGATTGCAAAGATAGTGATAAAAGTTGAAAGTTGAAAGTTAAAAACTAAAAACTAAAAACTAAAAGCATGCCCTGAACGAAGTCGAAGGGTGAAAAGTTGAAGCCAATACTCCTATTTCCCTATTTCCCCAATTAACTAATAAACTAATTAGCACATTTTCTTTAACCACAAAGTGCACTAAGAATACACAAAGGTCACAAAGAAAAGCCGATACAAACACTCATTTGCACATTGGCACATTTGCATATTGGCACATTGGCACATTTGCACCTTTTCTTTAACCACAAAGTGCACTAAGAATACACAAAGTTCACAGAGAAAAGCCGATACTTCCACTCATTAGCACATTAGCACATTAGCACATTCCCTATTTCCCAATTTCCTTAAAACTTTTTTATACACTTGATTATATTTTTTATAATTTCGGCAATTCAAAAAAACTTTATTAATTATAAAAAAGGTTCACTAATGAAAAATTTAAAAATATTCATTGTAGTATGCGTGATTTTATTATCAGCAGTAAAGGTATCTTTCTCAAGTATAAATGATGAAAAGCCATTTAAACTTGATGTTTATGGTTTTGTAAACTATGAAATGATTTTTGATACTCGTCAAGTTGTTTCTGCCAGAGAAGGTGCAGTTATTTTATTTCCGGCAAATGAAAAGCTAGATGCTGATGGAAATGATATTAATGCAACTCCAAGCTTTAATTTTATTGTATTGTCGTCGAGGTTTGGTGCCAGAATCACAGGTCCTGATGCTTTTGGAGCAAAAGCATCTGCTCATTTTGAAGGAGATCTTCTTGGTACAAAAGCCGGACTGAATGCTTTGGCAAGACTCAGACATGCTTATATTAGGCTGAAGTGGGAAAAATCGGAACTTATGGCAGGACAAAATTGGCATCCAATATTTGTGGGAGCTTGTTTCCCAAATACTGTCACTTTTGCAGGCGGAGTTCCTTATCACGCACTAAACCGCTCGCCTCAGGTGAAGTTCGCATACGATTTTGGTCATTTAAATTTGGCGGCATTCGCTTTGTCTCATAATGATTTCGCTTCACTTGGACCTTCCGGAGCCAGTTCAGATTATGTTAGAAATAGTTTTCAGCCTGAATTATATTTTCAGGCTATTTTGAAGAAAGAAAAGTTTTTAGTTGGTGCAACAGGTGGATATCAATTGCTATCTCCAAGAATTGAAACAACTGCCGGTTTTAAAACATCGGAGAAAATGCAAAGTTTACAGGCAAATGTTTTTACAACGATACAACTCCCATATATTGTATTTAAAACTCAGGCTACTTATAGCGAAAATGCAAGTCATCTGGTTATGCTGGGTGGTTATGGCGAATCAACATTGCTTGATGCTGACAGGCAAATATATTCTTACACAGGAATTCGTTCTCTTTCTACATGGGTTGATTTTGAAACAAAAGGCAGTAAATTTAAAAGTGGATTGTTTGTAGGATATGCTAAGAATTACGGAGCTGTTGAGGAAATTTCCGGAGCAGTATGGGCAAGAGGAGCCAATATAAATGAAATTTATAGAATATCGCCTAGATTTATTTATAGTTCAGGTAAAACACAATTTGGTTTAGAGTTTGTTTATGACGTTGCCGGATATGGAACTCCGGATAGCTTTTATAAAGTAACAAACACAAAAAACATTTCAAATCTTCGAACTGTATTGTCTTTGAAGTATTTCTTTTAGTAGGTATTGAGGTAAAAGGGTAAAAGGGTATAAGGGTATAAGGGTATATGGGTATAAGGTATAGGCTATAAAGACAAGACATGAGTAAACTCAATCCCAAACCCCAAACCCCAAACCTGACACCTGACACCTTTTTTATATCTTTGCAGGAAAAATTGAAACCTATGAAGAGATTTAGCTATCTACTATTGCTTTTGCTTGGCATTAACCTTTTATTATTCTGTAATAGCAATAATGCCGGTAAGAATTTTTCCGATGAAATTGAAGAAGTTGATAGTTTTGCCACAATATCAATGATCTTTATAGGTGATATAATGGGGCACGACAGGCAAATAAATGCGGCATGGTGTGAAGAAACTCAAACATATGACTATGTGCATTGCTTTCAATATGTAAAGCCAATTTTATCGAACTATGATTTAGTTATTGGAAATCTTGAAGTAACTCTTCCGGGCAAGCCACCTTATGCAGGTTATCCGCAGTTTAAAAGTCCTGATGCTTTAGCTTATGCACTCAGAGATGCCGGTTTCAATGTTATGGTAACTGCAAATAATCATTCCAATGATGGCTATGGTGCTGCCCTTGTGCATACAATAGATACACTGCAAGGTTTGGGGTTTTATCAAACAGGTACTTTTAAGAATATGGAAGAAAGGGATTCTTTATATCCACTAATTATTGATGAAAAAGGATTTAGAATTGCTTTGCTGAATTACACATACGGAACTAACGGCATACCTGACGAAGCGCCAACATTTGTGAATCTTATTGATGAAAATTTGATGCTGAAGGATATTGAAAAGGCAAAGTCTTTTCAGCCGGATTTAATTATTGCTTTTATGCATTGGGGCGATGAATATCAGTTGATTGAAAACAAATATCAAAGAGACAATGCAAAACTTTTAGCTGAAAATGGTGTTAACCTTATTATAGGTGGCCACCCTCACGTTCTTCAGCCTGTTAAATATGTTTCTGCGGGAGAAAATGATTCAGTACTTACTGTCTATTCTTTAGGTAATTATATCTCAAACCAAAGAAGATTAAATACAGATGGAGGTATGATGTTTGAAATATCCTACACAAAGAATATTTATACAAACGAAATCAAAAAGAATGATTATCACCATCATATAGTTTGGAGATATCGTTCTCCTAAAACTGATAAACATCCTGAAGGGCAATTTTTTGTTGTTCCTGTTGCAGTTTATGAAGCTGAGCTGCTTGATGGTTTTATAATGCCAGATGAGGATGTGAAATCTATGAATGACTTCACTGAAAGAATGCGAAAACATATGAAAGATAATTCAGTGAGCACTGAAAGACTCTTTAATGCAATACAAAAAGATCAAGAAAATACTTTCTCAGACACTGATGTATTTTTATATCATGTGCAACTTTTAGCAACATCACAACCTTCTATGAATACTTTCGAGGGATTCTTTGTAAAAGTTATTGAAATTAAGGAAGATAAGTTATACAAATATCTCACTCAAGGTTTTTCCAGCAAAGAGGAAGCCGAAAAAATATTGCCTCAAATAAAAGCTGCCGGTTATAATGATGCTTTTATTGTACAATATAAAGGAAACAAAAGGTTTTTTGAATAAATCAAAAAACCTTTTGTTTATATACATAAATCAGATGGCAATTATTTTATCAAACCTTCTCTTTTAAGATAAGCATAAATCTCCGGTTCTTGCCCCCTGAATCTTTTGTATAATATCATTGGATGCTCTGTGCCGCCTTTAGATAAAATATGCTCTCTGAATTTATTGGCAGTTTCTTTATTGAAAATACCAGTTTCTTTAAATGTTTCAAAAGCATCAGCATCTAAAACTTCAGCCCATTTATAACCATAATATCCTGCTGCATAACCACCCGCAAAAATGTGCAAAAATGATGCGCTCATTAATGTGTTATCTACAGTGGGTAATATCATTGCCGGATTCATAGATTCTTTTTCAAACATTTCAGGATTAACATTAATTGGGCTTGTTGTACTGTGCCATGCCATGTCATTTAAAGCAAAGCTTAGCTGCCTTAAGACCATAAATGCAGCATGGAAATTCTGGCTGTCAATAATCTTCTGAACTAGATTGTCAGGAATTTTTTCTCCGGTTTCATAATGAAAGGCAAACATATCTAAAAAGTCTTTTTCAATTGCCCAGTTCTCCATAATTTGGGATGGAAGCTCTACAAAGTCTCTGTAAACAGCTGTTCCGCTTAAATCATTATAAGTAACATCAGAAAATATTCCGTGCAATGCATGACCAAACTCATGCAAAAATGTCCTGTACTCGTTAAATGTAAGCAGTGAGGGTTTTGTTTCTGTTGGTCTTGTAAAATTGCAAACAATAGATATATGAGGGATAACATTTTCCCCATTAAGTCTATGTTGCTTCCTGAAGCTTGTCATCCATGCGCCAGAGCTTTTTCCGGGTCTTGGAAAAAAGTCTAGATATAGTAATGAAAGCAATTTTTTATTCTCATCATAAACTTCATACACTAATACTTCTTCGTGATATCTGTCAATTTTTTCATTTGCCTTGAATGATAAACCCCATAGCTTATCACACAACTCAAAAATTCCATCTTTAACTTTTTCTAATTGGAGATATGGTCTAACTTCCTCCTGATTGAACTCGTATAGTTTGGTTTTCAGTTTTTCAGCATAGTAATACCAATCCCAATATTGAAGCTTGCCTCTATGACCAAGCTCCTGTGCAAATTTTTCAAGTTCATTTAAATCATTAATTGCAGTAGGTTTAGCGGCTATTGCTAAGTCATTAAGAAAGTTATATACTTTTTCGGGAGTTTCAGCCATTCTCTCAATCAATACAAAGTCGGCATGCGACTTATACCCTAGTAAGTTTGCTCTTTCAAGTCGCAGGTTTACTGTTCTTAATATTAATTCCGAATTGTTAAACTCGTTTTGATTATATGCTCTTCTGTTGTGTGCTTTAAAAACTTTTTCTCTAATTTCCCTGTTGTCAGCATATTGAATAATAGGCCAAAAACTTGGAGCTTGAAGAGTAAAGACCCAGCCCTCGAGATTCCTTGATTTTGCAGCCATTGATGAAGCTTCAAGAGCAGATTCAGGAAGTCCGTTAAGTTCATTTTTGTCAGTAATATGCAAATACCAAGAGTTTGTTTCTGCTAATACGTTGTCATTAAACTTTAAAGAAATATCTGATAATTCTTTTGAAATTTCTCTCAATCGTGCCTTCTTCTCTTCAGATAATGCAGCCCCATTGCGAGCAAAGCTGTTGTATGTTTTTTCAAGCAGCATGCTTTGTTCTGCAGTTAAAACATCCCTATCCGTATTTTCAAAAACATATTTTATTTTTTCAAATAGTTTTTCATTAAAGAGAATGTCACTTCTATAGTCAGAAATTAGAGGAGAAATTTCTCTTGCAATTTCTTGCATTTCCGAGTCTGTTTCAGCTTCATTTAAATTAAAAAAGATATTATTCAATAATGTAAACCTGCTTCCGGAAAGCGATAATGCTTCAATAGTATTTATAAATGTGGGCTCCTCCGGATTGTTTATAATGGCCTCAATTTCTCTTTTGCCTTCTTCCATGGCCGCATTAAATGCAGGAATGTAATGTTTGTGCTTTATTTTGCTGAATGGTGGAGATTGATGTAGTGTTTGGAACTTTTCAAGTAAAGGATTAGTGTCTTTGTCTTTACATCCGTTAGTTGTAGCTGAAATCATAATTATTAATATTAATCCAATTTTTCTCATAATGAAATGCTTTGTAAAAATGTTATATCCCTGTAAGAATTACGCTGCAAGTTTAATTCATTTTATCTCACATGAATAATTATCAATGCTTTATTTAAGAAAATTTATGGAATATCATATGCGCTGTAAATCAATATTTTGAAGTTAAATTTTTAATATTAATATTTATAAGCCATTTAAACCATTGATTAATAAATAAATCAGTGAAATAATCATATAATTCACTGATTGTAAAAAGCAGAAAAATTCTTATCTTTACAGGAATTATAATTTATAAGAAACATCGGCTGTTATGAAAACCCAATTGATTAAAAAAGTCATATTTTCACTTCTTTTATTGTTTTCTGTTTGTTTTACAAGCTATAGTCAGGATACGATATTCATTCAGATGTTTGATTATGCGGGGTCTGCATTGCCAAGCGGTTGGACAAATAATATAGTTGCAGGCTCAGGGCAGTGGCAAATGGGAGTTGGAGCAGGTCCCGGTTCATCGGGTATGTCTAGGTTGCCTGATTCCACTGCGGTTGGACAACAGAATATTTATTTCCGTCGTGCTGAAGCTAACCAAATTGCCAGAGCAATTACACCGCCAATAAATACGGAATTTGCTGTAAGACCACAATTATCTTTTTATCATGCTCAGTATCCTGCCGGAGAGCCCGGCGGGTATTTATATAATAGGTTGAGAGTGCTTGCAAGGGTTGGTACTAGCGGAGCATGGACTCAATTGGCAAATTACAACACCCCAAATTTTGGCTGGGAGGAAAGATTTATTGATATTCCTTTTAATGAACCCAATGTATACATTGCATTTGAGGGTTTTCAAGATAACCCCGGAAATAACAGTGTTTGTGTAGATGCAATTTTAATTCTGGATATCGATTCAATGGAAAGAGTTTTGACTAATGTAAATACATTTCAAGCCAGCACTAACTCTATCCCCACCGGAACAGATAATAATCCAATTTTAAAAACACAGTTTAGGGTAATTGGTAATGACGGTACACTTGAGCTGCAGCAGTTTGCGCTAAAATCATTAAATACTAATGATAATGATATTAAGCCTAATGGAGTAAAATTATATTTTACTAATCAAGATGCATTCTCAACTGAAAACTTAATTGCATCAGGAAACTTTGCAGGAGGAGAGTTGGTCTTTCAGGATATAGGACACTTTTTGCCAACAGGTTATTCTTATGTCTGGGTTACATACGATATAGAGTTATTGGCAGGTCAAAGTAATATTGCAGACGCATTTATTCCGGCTAATGGATTAATTGTTAATGGAGAAACTCATCCTGAAAGTAATCAAAGTCCGCTTGGTCATAGAGTGATTTTTCAGACCATATTTTACGATAATTTCGATAGTGAATTAGGATGGGATTTAATGGGTGAGTGGGAAATAAGTGAACCAATAGGTTTGGGTGGAGGACCCGGAGGAACTACTGAGGGCAATGCCGATCCTGATTTTGCTGTTGTAGGTTCAAGAATTTTAGGAACAGATTTAACAGGTTTAGGTGAATACCCAGGCAATTATGAGCCTAGTCTTGACCCAAAGGAATATCAAGCCATAATGCCTGAAATCAACTGTTATTATTATACAAATGTTGCCGTGCAGTTTTATCGATGGCTTAATGTTTATATTTTTGATGAAGCAACAATTGAGATTAGTAATGACGGCGGTATTGAATGGAATGTAATTTGGCATAATACATCTATTGAAAATCAAGCATCATGGAATTTTAGAACTTATTCGATTCCATTAGCAAATAGAAAAGAAAGTGTTAGATTGAGATTTACCCTTGGCAATACCGGAACTTCTAACCTGCAGAGTGGTTGGAATATCGATGAGTTAATTGTAACAGGCAGCTATGTTACAAAAGATGTTGGTATTGTTGATTGGTTAACCCCTGTCAGCAATTGTGGTCTTACAAATCAGGAAGAAGTTACTGTCGTAATTAGAAATTTTGGTGCTGAGCCTAGTCCTGCAGAAATACCGCTTGGATTCTCACTGGATGGTGGTGTTACATGGCAGTATGATACTTACTTTGGTGTTTTAGCTCCGGAAGAAACTGTTGTTTATTCTTTAAATCCTAAAGCAGATTTTTCTATACCAGGAAGATATAATAATCTAATTGCCAGAACTTTCCTTCCCGGAGATCAAGATAATGGCAATGATGCATTTAATCATCAGATATTTAGTATCCCAACTTTCGAAATGCCATATAGCCAGAGTTTCGATGTGAATGACGGATTATGGACCGCTTATGGAACAAATAAATCTCTAGTGCGTGGAGTTCCATCAGGTACCACTTTAAATAGCGCTTATGATGGGAGCTTCGCTTGGATTACAAACCCTTACGGGTTATACAATGCAGATGAGTTTTCTTGGGTTGAAAGCCCTTGTTTTAATTTTTCTGGTATAGAAGATCCTGTTGTCGAATTTTCAATTAAAGTTGATACTCAATATGGGCTTGATGGTGCCGCACTTGAATATAGCATTGATCAAGGATTAAGCTGGAATAGAGTTGTCCCAAGGTCTGATGACCTTGTTTGGAATTGGCATGGAACAACGAATATTATTGCTTTGCAAAATACAACAGGAAATGGAGCCGGATGGAGTGGTCTAACTGAAGATTGGCAAAGGGTAAGAGTAATTTTGCCTGAAGCCTTAAATGGAGAAGCTGCTGTTAGATTCCGAATGCTTTTTGCATCTCAGGATGTTATTCCGGTTACTAATCAAGAAGGTATTGCATTTGACGCAGTTCAAGTATATGAAACGCCTTTTGATGTGGGAGTTAGCGCAATATTGCAGCCGGTTTCCGATTGCTCATTAAGCTCTGAAGAAGTAATTTTCATTGAAATCAAAAATTATGGAATCAGAACATTGCCCGCCGGAACCATCATACCAGCCGGTATTGATATTAATGAAAATGATGCTGTAATTGAAAACTTTCTGCTGACATCTGATCTCAACCCTGAGGCAACTGTATCAGTGTCTTTTGTTAGCACGTTTAATCTCTCTGAAGTAGGTGATTATAATATTACTGCATTTACATTAATGCCCGGGGATACAGATTTCTTTAACCCCGGCTTTTTTAATGATACTATTTCAACCAGTATTACTGTGTTTGGATTTCCTGAAATATCAATTTGGCCTGTAGATACTATTTATACCATTCAGCCTGAATTGTTGACTTTTGATGCCGGGCCAGGTTTTGTAAGCTATTTGTGGCAAGATAACTCTGCAAACCAAACTTTCTCAGTTTCAAGTCCCAACACATTATGGTATTATGTTACTGTTACCGACAATAATACTTGTCAGAGTACAGATAGTGTGCTTGTTTATACCAGAAATATTGAAATAACAGCTTTGGAATCACCGGAAAGTGATTGTGAATTCTTTTATCCGGAACCTGTAAAAGTAAAAATTACTAATATAGGATACGACCCATACGAATTAGGATATGCAATTCCTGTGGATGTATATTTCCAAACAGTTTTGAATGAATCTAAAACGTTTTATCTCGATGAACATCTAAATCCTGGTGAAGATTTAATACTGGAGTTCAATAATGATGTAGCAATGATGGGTTTTGGCGAATATCTGTTTTATGTTCAAATGAACATCACAGACGCTAATCCGACAGATAATACTAAGAATTTTACCGTGTATTCTCGAGGATATCCTGAAATAGACTTAGGCGAAACAATTTATTCATTGCAGCCGGATACAATTAAACTTGATGCAGGGCCGGGTATGGCTTTCTATAATTGGAATGATGGATTTGATGGTCAGATATATAGTGTGTCAAGCAACTTAACTCAACTTTATTGGGTAACTATTACTGATGTTTATGGTTGCAGCAATTATGATGAGGTTCTTATTGTAACCTATGACCTTGGCGTTTCTGAAATAATTAGCCCCGTGGAAGCTTGTGAACTTGGCAGTAATGAGAAGATAGTATTCAGGTTAACTAGTACAGGACTTGATATATACCCACAGACGAGTATTGAAGCAAATTTAATTGTTGATGGAGTTTCTTATGGTAGTCAGATTTTTGAAATTCAGGAGCCATTGGGTATTGGAAGCTTTGTCGAATTTGAGTTTGATTTCATTATTGATATGTCTGTTTTCAAAACATATAATATTGTTGTTGAATTTTCTAATGCTGATGCAAATACATTTAATAATGTTTTATCTGCAGATATAATATCTCACGGATATCCTGAGCCATATCTGCCTCCTTACATAATTACAAACGACCCTTCCTCTGTAGTTTTAAATCCGGGAGCAGGCTTTAATTCTTATTTATGGAATGATAATAGTACTAATCCAACATTGGCAATAGGTGATTGGGGAATATATTCAGTCGTAGTTACAAATAGTTTTGGCTGTGAAGGAAGCACTTCTACAACAGTAGTGCCGGAGGAGTGGGAGTTATCTTTTGAGCAGATAGTTTCTCCTGATATTGTTTGTTTCAGTGAGGGCGAAGCAATCGATGTTATATTTAGACTTTTTAACCATGGACCGGCACCTGTATTATCAGGAAATGAAATTGATTTCTTTTTTGAAGTTGATGGCAACGGTATGGTGGAAGAAACATTTGTATTGTCAAGTGACTTTTATCCAAATACTTATAAAAATTTTATGCTTGTTAATACAATTAATGATTTGAATATAGGATTGTATCAAATATCAGCCTATTTTGAATATGCAAATGATTTAAATCAGGATAATAACTCTGTCCAATCAACATTTAACGTCTATCAAGCCCCTGAAACTGCTTTGCCAGATACTATTTTTACAACTACTCCAATAGGTCATTTGATAGATGCGGGAGATGGATTTATAAGTTATGAATGGGGTGATGGTTTTAATGGAAGATTTTATACAATTTCTCAAGGAGAATCTCAATGGTATTATGTTACTGTTGTAGACAATAATTTGTGTACTGCATTTGATTCGGTGTTTGTTTTAACATACGACTGGGCAATCACAAATCTTTTGACTCCTCAAGGCAATTGTGTTATTACTGAAGAAGATGTTGTTTCGGTCAAAATCAAGAATTTTGGTTATGATACATTTGATGAGGGTTATTCAGTTAGCGTTTATTATAATTTCGAAGGAGGAGAGTTTGTTGAAAAAGTTGTTGAGCTTTCTGAAAATCTGATTCCAAATGGAGAATTTGTTGTTGAATTTAATGAACTGCTGGATCTTACAACTATTGGAGAGTATAGCATAATAGTAAAATTCGACATGACAGATGTTAATCATGAAAATAACATAAAAGAGTTTATTGTTGAGCACACCGGCTGGCCTCAGGTAAATCTTGGCCCGGATATTCTTACAAATAGACCTGACACTGTTGTATTAGACGCAGGAGCAGGATATGCTTCTTATTTATGGCATAATGGACATACAGGTCAAGTGTTTAATGTTACGACATTTGGATTGCACTGGGTAGAGATTTTAGATATTTTTGGATGTGATGCTCGTGATGAGATTATGATTTCACCGGCAACTAATGTTGCTATTGTTGATGATTCAGAATGTAGAATATTTCCCAATCCGGCAAATGATTATATAAATATAGAATGCTTGAATCTTGAATCTAAAGAGTTTGAAATTCAGATTTTAGATTTGCAAGGCAAACTGATATATAGCCGGAAAGAAACTGCAGAAGTGTATAATAATGCAAAAATATTTATTGGAGATTTGAAGGATGGAACGTATTTTATTAGAATTTTCGGGGGCGATGAATTGTATATTTATAAATTTGCAAAGGTTGAAGTTGTTAAATCAGGCAAGCAATAAGTGTAATGTTAATGAAGTTTTTCTGTGTTAATAAAATAAATGGTTCTTTGATGCTGGGTTTTCAGCCTGCTAAATCTTTTATTCTAGCTTGGGTTTTTATTTTACTTGGTTTTAATTTTGCAACAAGTCAGGATAAATCTTGTCCTACTCATGTAGCTGATCTCTCCTCAGATCCGGAGGCTTCAGTTTTTTTTAGTGGTCTTAATGTTAACAGCCCTTGTTGTGGCGCTCCATCAAATCATAATTGTTTTACTGTTGAGCTATATTTGCATGAGGATGCCGGTGGTGTTATTCTTTCATGGAATACGGCGGCAGGAAATACTTTTTATTATGTGAATTGTGTATACGGAGGTGCAGCGCCCGGAAACAGAATTCTTAATCTTTGTTTTGACGGGCCGGGTCCTCATTATTTTACTTTTTGTAGAACAGGCAATCCTACGTATGATTTACTTATAACTTCTGTTATTATTGACGACCTCGACGTTACACTTCCTCCTTTTGATGATGTTTGTGTAGATTCCCCATTATTCTTTTTTAATACAGGTTCACCTACCGGAGGAACTTACTATATAGATGGTGTAATGGCTTTTTGGTTTGATCCTGCTGAACATGGACCCGGCACTTATGAAATTACATATACTTATGCCGATCCTGTATCAGGGTGTACCGGATCAGATACTCAAACAATTACAGTGCATCCTCTTCCGGTGGTTGATTTCCCTGATATAGATGCTTGTATGTATGATGATTTGTTCACATTAACGGGGGCTACGCCTCCGGGTGGAACTTACTTTGGAAACTTTGTTACCGGAGGAAACTTTGATATGGGTTCTTCTGGCCCGGGAACTTTTGAGATTTTCTATGGTTATACTGATGCTAATGGTTGTTATAACGAGACATCAGCATTTATCACAGTTAATGAATTGCCAATTGCTAATGCAGGTCCTGATCAAATTATCCCTGAAGGTACAACGGCTAATCTTAATGCTGCTTCGGGAGGTGGCGGAAATTACTCATATTATTGGTCTCCGGCTGCCTTAGTTAACGACCCAAACAGCCAAAACACAACTACTGTGCCTTTATGGGTTACTACAATTTTTACTCTTACAGTTGTTGACGAAGATACGGGATGTGTTAATACTGATCAGGTCATTATTTATGTTACAGGTGGTGATCTGGAAATTCTGTTTATTGAGGCAAACCCTACTGAAATTTGCTTAGGTGAATCTGTACAGCTTTTTGTTCTTGTAACAGGTGGAACTGGATCGATTACTTATTCATGGACCAGCGACCCTCCGGGTTTTGTTTCAAATGTTAATGACCCAATAGTTAATCCTTTAGTGACTACAACATATTACATTACTGTTACAGACACCGGGCCCCCGGTGCAGACAGCCTCTGCCGAAATTACCATTACAGTTAATCCTTTGCCGGTTGTTACTCTTGATACATTTGATCCTGTTTGTGGAAATGCGGATGAATTTATTCTTACAGGTGGATTGCCTTTAGGAGGAGAATATTCAATTCCTGCAAGAGGATTGTACAACATTACTTCAATTAACCCAATGCAATTAGGGAGTGGAAGCTATATTGTTGTTTATGAATACTATGATGTTAACGGATGTTACAATTCAGATTCGGAAACATTAATAATTTATCCTGCAGTGAAAGCCAGATTTCACCCGCAAAGAACTTTTTGTGAATCTAATGAAGTCACATTCTTAAATCTTTCAGAAAATGCGATATCTTTCGAATGGCATATTGATGGGAATGTGTTTTTTACCAATGTAGGGGATCCTTCATTAACTTATGTTTTTGATGAGCCTACAGATTATGAATTTGTTACGGTAGTTTTAATAGCTGTTGATGAACATGGATGTGAAGATGTTTTTATTAAGGATTTCAAACTAACTCCACCTGTGGTCGCTGTTCCAAGCCCATTGGCAGATCAGTCGGGATGTAGCCCTCTGGAAATAGATTTTTGGAACAATTCTTATGGTCCTATATTTTACCATTTGTGGAATTTTGGTGATGGAAGTTTCTCGATACAAAATAACCCTACTCATACTTTTACAAATTTTACGGATCAAGATACTACTTATGTAGTCTTCTTGAATGTTGTGTCTGAAAACTTTATGTGTACTGATTATGATTCTGTTCTTGTTACTGTTCATCCATACATTGAAGCAGGTTTTGGGTTTACGCCTTCAACATCTTGCGCTCCTCATGAGATTATAATTGAAAATACTGCCATAGGGGCCGTTTTTTATGAGTATTATATTGATAATGTGCTTGTTTCAAATTCAAATGCTGATTTTGTAAATGTTTCTCTTGATAATTTTACTGATGAGCCAATAGAATATACAATTATTCAATATGTTGAGAATAATCAGGGATGTAGAGACTCTATTGTTGACTCCATTATTGTTTATCCTTTTTTAAGCAGTGGCTTTATCCCTTCAGAACTTGAAGGCTGTGCCCCTTTTTCTGTAAATTTCGTTAACACAGCCGTTGGAAAGATTGACTATTACTATTACAATTTTGGAGATGGTGGTAGTTCGGTTTTGTCTGACCCTTTGCATGTGTTTGAAAATAAAACAAATGCAACAATTGTATATTCTGTTATGCAAATTGTTTCATCAGAGTTTTTTTGCTCAGATACAATATATATAGATATTACTGTACATCCTGAACTTACTGCCGATTTTTCTTTTACACCTGAATTTGCTTGTAACCCTGCTATTATAGATTTTTCTTCTAATATTGTTGGTTATTCAGGATTCTCTTTCTACTGGGATTTTGGTGATGGCTCTCCATCCGTGTTTGATATTCCTGACGTTTCTCATACATTTGATCACAACTTCCCAACCCCACAAACATATGTAATTAGTTTGGTCGCTGAAAATGTGCAAAACTGTGTAAGTCAGCAAGATAGAGAAATAACAATATATCCAAAGATTATTGCAGGTTTTGACGCTATGCCAATTAACGGTTGCAGCCCTTTGGAAGTCGATTTTGTTAATAACACTATTGGCGGAAATTCTTATTTGTGGCTTTTTGGTGATGGCGGAAGTACTTTTGAAACAAATCCGTCTCATATTTTTATTAATAGTGATTTTAGCAACTCCACATCATTTAATGTTGAACTCATTGCAGTGTCCGAATATCTTTGCCGCGATTCAATTGAGTTTGTTATTGAAGTGTTACCTGCAATTAATGCGAATTTTTTTGTTGAGAAAGTTGCAGGTTGTAGCCCATTTAATGTGTCTATAGATAATTTATCTCAAGGTGTTACAGACTATATTTGGGATTTTGGTGATGGTAGTCCCGTGTCTAACGATGATAATACTGTTGTAGCACACACATACTTTAATCCGGGTTCTGATCCTGTTGATTTTATCCTTACCCTAAATGTCAATAATGCTGATGGATGTGATGATTATAAAGAAATAATTATTACTGTTTATCCCGAAGTAACCGCTGACTTTAACTTCAATCCCAATGGGTGTACCCCTCATGATCCTGAATTAAATAACTTATCTGAGAACGCTCATTATTTTTTATGGCAAATGGGAGACGGAATTGTTTCTCTACAACAGAATCCATTACACTTATATCATAACCATAGTTATACTGACCTGGTAGCATTTAATGTCTCTTTATATGCTGAGTCTATTTATGGTTGTGCTGACTTGATTAATTATAATATTGATGTGTATCCAAGGCCTGATATATCTTTTTATGTTGAGAATCCTCAAGGATGCTCTCCTCACGATGCGATTATAGTCAATCAATCTATTGGTGGTTCGACCTTTTCTTGGGATTTTGGTGATGGAACTAACGGAATCCAGGATGATGCATCTTTCACGCATTTATATGAAATTGATTTTGATGATAGCGCTGAAGTTTATACTATTATTCTTGAAGGCTCAAATATATATGGATGTGACAATATATTTAATCAGCAGGTTGTAGTTTTTCCAAACATTGAAGCTGCTTTTACTACTGATGTTATTCAAGGTTGTCATCCCCTAACGGTTTCATTTACAAATGAGTCGAGAGGTGCTACTGCATATTCTGCATTCCTTTGGGATTATGACGATGGGCAAACATCTTCTGATGCCTCACCAATTCATTCTCATACGTTTAACAATTATAGCTATACAGATCCGATTACATACAATGTAATGCTTGTTGCATATAATGAAAATGCCTGCAGTGATACTACCTATCTCAACATTACAGTAAACCCAAGACCATTTGCTGAATTTTCCCTACCTGCCAGCTCCGGATGCTCCCCATATGAATTTCAAATAGTTAACTCATCTGTTGGTGCACTTAATTACCAGTGGAATATGGGAGACGGAAATGTTTTTAATCATAATACATCATTTAGTCATGAATATAACCAACCTGCGGGCGCCGGAATAGGTGTTTTTACAATAAATCTCAATGTTGATAATGTTTATGGGTGTTCTCATTCTTATAGCCAAAATGTAACAGTTTATCCTGACATTTCAGCTCAATTTGAATTTGTTGCTGAAGGTTGTCACCCTCTAAATGTCAGCTTTAATAACACTTCTATTGGTGCTAATTTTTATAATTGGGATTTTGACGATGGAAGTCATTCTCAAAATGAAAACCCTCAGTATGTCTTTTTGAATTTTGATTATGAAGAGCAGGAGTCTTATGATGTTACATTATTTGTTGTTTCTGAATTTGGTTGCATAGATTCATATAGTCAAACAATTATTGTTAATCCTTTGCCACTTGCTGCTTTCGATTTGTCTGAAGTAGCGGGTTGCTCTCCCTTTGAGCCTGATATCTATAATGTTTCAATTGGTGCATTAACTTATTTATGGAGTTTTGGAGATGGGAATAACTCCAATATAATTGGCGACTTCTCCTATGAATGGAATAATACAGGACTATTGCCCACAAATTATTTAGTTTCATTAACTGCAGAAAATATTTATGGATGCAGCGACGCTACTTCTTCAACAATTGCTGTTTATCCGGAAGTTACAACTGAAATTTCAACTGAAAACGATTTGGTTGAAGGTTGCTCA
Source organism: uncultured Bacteroidales bacterium (assembly GCA_964601515.1). GTDB lineage: Bacteria > Bacteroidota > Bacteroidia > Bacteroidales > UBA7960 > PWND01. Next base: position 21,517 of record CAZRNU010000037.1, read on the forward strand.
AGATTAAATATTCAGTTTTATAGTTCAACTAATGTTGGTGTAACAATGCTTTGGGATTTTGGTGATGGCTTCACTAGTACAAGCATTAATCCTTTACACGTTTTTTCCAATTATACTGCCAATCCAATTATATATAATGTTAATTTAATTGCTGCTTCATCATATTTATGTCTTGGTTATGATAATATTGATATAACAGTTTTGCCATCGCCTTTGGCCGATTTTAGAGTAACTCCTCCTTTACAGGTTTTTCCATCACAAACAATATATCTGGAAAACCAGACTAGTCCGGGTGATTATAGCTACACTTGGTTTTTCGGAGATGGCAATATTTTTAATACTGATTCAAGAAACCCATTTTACCATACCTACAATAGAGACCCCGGAGATTTTTCTACAATTATATATGAAGTTGAGTTGCAGGCATATAATGAACATTGCTATGATTCAAAAATTAAATATGTAACTGTTACATCACCCGTGCCAATTGCTGAATTTAGTCCTTCTACTGAAGGCTGCACCCCATTTACAGTGCAGTTTAAGAATCATTCCTTATATAGTTATGAATACAGATGGTACTTTAGAGATGGAGCAATGAGTGTTTTGGAAAACCCAATTCATACCTTTTTATTCCCAGGAATTTATGATGTGATGCTTGTTGCAATTGGAGATGGGGGAGTTGATACTACCTACAGAAGAATAGAAGTTTTTAAAAACCCAACAGCATTATTTGAGCTTGCTAGTCCTTATGTGAGAATACCGGATGAGCCTTTAAGACTTATCAATAAGTCTGAGCTGGCAGAGTATTTCTATTGGGAATTTGGAGATGGCAATTCGTCAACAGAGTTTGAACCGGTGCATTTTTACTCTGAGCCCGGCATGTATTCTCTCATGCTTGCAGTAAGCACAAATACATTTCCACAGTGTCATGATACATTGATTATTGAAAATGCTGTCAGGGTTGAGGAAATTTGCAGGATACATTTCCCAAATGCTTTTACTCCAAGCTTATCTGGTTCTAGCGGAGGCTCGTATGATTTAAATAATATAAACAATCAAGTGTTTTTCCCAATTTTTGAAGGAATTGAACAATACGAGCTTTCAGTTTTTAACAGATGGGGAGAAATGATATTCTATACCACAAATCCTTTAATCGGATGGGATGGATATCACAGGGGGGAACTTGTGCCATTGGGTGCATATGTTTGGAAATTAAACGCTTTATGCACAAATGGCAATCGAATAGTTAAGTCTGGTACGGTTACTCTTCTAAGATAGTTAATCAATCAAGACAAATTGTCAGTAGTAATTCCGGTGGCATATGCTTTGATATGCCTTCGGAAAAAAGTATTTTTTAACTAAAAAACATAGAAACATGCAAAAAGGAAAAATAAAAGTTCAAACTGAAAACATTTTCCCAATTATTAAAAAGTTTTTGTATTCGGATTCTGAGATCTTTCTAAGAGAACTTGTTTCTAATGCAGTTGACGCTACTCAAAAGCTAAAAACACTTGCTTCTGTTGGAGAAGTTAAGGGAGAGCTAGGAGATTTATCTGTTGAAGTTGTACTTGATGCTAAGGCAAAAACCCTTACAATTAAAGATAAAGGCATTGGAATGAATGCTGAGGAAATAAATAAATATATAAATCAAATTGCATTCTCTAGTGCAGAAGAGTGGATCGAAAAATATAAAACCTTTGAAGGTAAGAATCCTATAATAGGTCATTTTGGATTAGGATTTTATTCTTCTTTTATGGTTTCGAAAAAAGTTGAAATAGTTTCTCTTTCATATAAAGAAGAATCCGAGGCAGTTAAGTGGGAATGTGATGGTAATCCTGAATTTAAAATATCTCCAACAAAGAAAGAATCTAGAGGAACAGATGTCGTTTTATATTTAGCAGATGATTCTGAAGAATTTCTTAAGGAAGATAGAATCTTAGGATTGCTTAACAAGTATTGTAAGTTTTTGCAGATTGATATAATTTTTGGAACAGAAAAGAAATCTCTAAAGACAAATGAGGGTGAAGAAAAAGACAGCAAAAACAAGGATGTTATAATTGAGACTCCGAGAATAATAAATAATACTAAGCCCGCATGGACACTAAAACCGACTGATCTTAAAGAAGAGGACTATAAAAATTTTTATAACGAATTGTATCCATTCTCATTTGAAGAGCCATTGTTTAATATACACTTAAATGTTGATTATCCATTTAATCTTACCGGAATACTTTATTTTCCGAAAATTAAACAACAGATTGAGGTTCAAAAGAATAAAATTCAATTATACTGTAATCAGGTTTTTGTAACTGATTCTGTTGAGGGTATTGTCCCTGACTTTCTCACATTACTGCACGGAGTTATTGATTCTCCCGATATCCCTTTAAATGTTTCTCGTAGCTTTTTGCAAAGCGATTCTAATGTTAAAAAAATCAGCGCTCATATTACTAAGAAAGTAGCAGATAAACTTGAGGATATTTTTAAGAACTCAAGAGAAGAATATGAGAAAAAGTGGGATGATATTAAGGTCTTTATTCAATATGGAATAATAAGCGAAGAAAAGTTCAAGGAAAGAGCTCTGAAGTTTTGCTTATTAAAAAATGTTGAAAATAAGTATTTCACATTAGATGAGTATAAAAATCATATACAGACTAATCAAACTAATAAAAATAAAAAGGTAGTTCATATATACTCAACCAATTTGATCGATCAACATAGTTTTATTGAAAATGCCAAGGAGAAAGGATATGATGTCCTTCTGTTCGACACCCCGATAGATAGTCACTTTATCAATATGTTGGAATCTTATCTTGAGAATGTTAGTTTTGTAAGAGTAGATTCAGATGTAGTTGATAGACTTATTGGAAAGGATGAGGAAATGCCATCAAAACTTTCAAAAGAGCAAGTAGATAATCTTAAGGAAGATATTGAAAAATGTGTCGATAAAGCTATGTTTAATGTAGTAATTGAAAATTTAAGTGAAACAGATCATCCTATGATAATTACGCAATCAGAATACATGCGTAGGATGAAAGAAATGTCTGCTTTAGGCGGAATGAGTTATTTCGGACAGCTGCCGGATAGCTATAACCTAGTTGCAAATAGCAACCACCCGGTGATTTATAAAATAAGTGAAGAAAAAGATGTGGCAAGTAAAGAAAAGATTATCAAGCAATTGATAGATTTGGCTATGATCTCTAAGAATCTTCTAAAAGGAGAAAAACTTACGGAGTTTGTAAAAAGAAGCGTTGAACTTATTTAAAAATCACAATACTAAAAGACTGATAATTAGTGTTTTGATAAAAATGCAAAAAAAAAGTTCAAAATTTTTCAAATAATACTTGACAGGAATAAAAAAGTAATTACCTTTGCACTCCCCAAATGAGGGAAAAAGGAGAGAAGAGGGGGCAAAAAGCTCATTGACATATTGATGACCAAAAAGCAAGCAAGAGAACCCGTTAATT
>CAZRNU010000038.1:0-24220 GCA_964601515.1 uncultured Bacteroidales bacterium
AACAAAAAAACATTCCGGATTAGGAATCAGGAACCTGATAAGCAAGGTTAAATCATTAAATGGCATTGTTATTTTTTCTGAAAGTAAAGGGTTTTATACAAAAATAGAAGTTCCATTAGAGCGAAATGGTCGCGATTAATAAATTGAGCAAAATAACAATGTTAATAAATTAAACGCCTAATAATCAATATTAATAGTCTTTATATGATATGCAATATTAAAACAGTGTTAAAACCCTAGGCAATCATTATTAACTCTCAATAAATTAATATTTTTACACTTGTTAAAACAAAAAAAACAATACAATGCTCTCAAAAGTCTTTGTTGTTGATGATCATGTTATTTTCAGAAATGGTTTAAAAGATTTGCTAAAAGAAATCAATAATGTCGAAGTAATTGGAGAAGCTTCAGATGGAAATGAGTTCTTGAGTAAATGTAAAGAAAATGCACCTGATATTGTTTTCATGGATATCAGAATGCCGGGCATGAATGGTATTGAGGCCACAAAGAAAGCAAAAGAACTTTTTCCAAACATCAAAATTATTGGCCTTAGTATGTTCGACGATTTTGAATATCTGGATGAATTGATAGATGCCGGTGCTGTTGGCTATATGCTAAAGAACATAGGCAAAGCCGAGCTTGAAAATGCTATTTCAAGCGTACTTGCAGACAGTGCTTTTTTTTGCGACAATATGGTAAAAGTTGCTCTTCATAAAATGAATTCCACTAAAAAGAGCCGGGGTAATCAAAAGATTATTAATTCTATTTCAAAGCGCGAATTGGAAGTTTTGAAATTTATCTGTTTAGGATTATCTGCAAAAGAAATTTCACAGCAATTATTTATAAGCCCTCGCACTGTAGAAGGACATAGAAACAACATGCTCAAAAAAACCGGCCTTAGCACCACTACTGCCCTAGTAAGTTTTGCGATAAACAACAATATCGTCAGAACATAGTTCAAATACTTTTGAATACCCTGTGTAAATATTATGCAACAAAATGCTACAGTAAATTTGAATCAATCTATACAATCCATTCTATCTATTCAATTTATACAATCCATTGAATCCGGACAATCTATTAACTCTGCATTAGTCTATAGGTTTGTAAAAATCCGGGAAAAATGACCCAACCTAATTTACCTATAATAATCAGGTAATTATACCTAATATCAAATAGTATTCTTACCGCAACTACTTCAGTTTGAAAATAGTTGTTTTGTTAAATGATTGTTTCATCTGATTTCAATTATTTAAGTTAACTATTTCCAAAACAGAACATATGCGACACAAGAATATAGCTAAGAATACCGAAGAAACTCAGAAACTCCTGTCTGAGGTTCTTGAAATTTTTTCTCAAATAGACCTGAAAATTATTGATTTACATAAATGCTCCTCTGATGATTTTCTCTCGCTAAACGGAGCATTAAAGGAAAATTACAAAAAAGCAACATTGATAATTGAAAAGGCAAATACAACCTATGACAAAATAGGAGATTCGGGCAACCTAAGCACAATAAAACTCTCAAAGCATTTAATCATAAAGCTTAATTATCAACTTGATTCAATAGGAAAAAAGTTGGATATTTCGTTAGATTATCTTGAAAGTGTGTTGGCAAACCTCACTATGCTTCCTATACCCCTAAACAACTTTTTACAAAATTTATCAGTATTAAAGCTTGTTTTCTCAAATATTAAGCTAACAAATTCATTTTTCGACACACAAAGCTCAAGTTTCAACAAAGAAGAAAGTCAGAAAATTGAAGATGCAATAAACAAGATAAAAACTGATTGTCAGCCTGTTGAAGAACAAATTTCAACATTTCAAACAAAAATTAAAGCAATTTATGATTCTTTATTTTTATTCAGGTCAAAAAAGATATGCATTTTATCAAAAGTTTTGGAAAAGATATTCCATGACCTTGACATTATAGAAAAGCACAATAACAATGCATTAGAAAGTAAAGAACATATTACTGTTTTGGCAAAACAATGCTCCGACAATATAGAAAGTATAATTACAAACTTACAATACCATGATATTATAAGACAAAAAATGGAGCATGTTCAAAAGTCACATCAAATGATTATAGGCAATCTAAACAAAATAGATAATGTTAATGATGCTGATATTTGTGAAGAAAAGCTTTTGTCTTATGTTGTTCAAATACCCCAAATATCTGAGATACAAACAGCCCAATTGCTGCATGCCAACAATGAGTTTCAACATGCAATTGATCAGATTACCGGAAAAATGAATGAGATTGGGCAAAATATGAGACAAACCGCCCGCATTTATAATTCACTGTCAACATATAAATACCAGGAAGAGGAAGTCAGTTTAGAATCTATAGACCATGCTTTTAATAATTTAAACCAAGAAATTGAAGAGTGCAGTAATAGTATTGAAAAAATCAGTTTGGAAGTTGCTGCCATCTTTAATGCCATTCTTCATTTGAAAGAAAGTATGACTAATCTCGACTTACTTGACAATTCAATAGAAAACCTGGTTTTAGACAAAATTAACAATAACAATTTGATTAGCAGCGACAGCACAGAAACTGCAAATCAAGCCCAGCAGTTGTTTAAATTGTATGCCGACAATCGATTCGAGAAAAGTAAATTAAAAGAATTGGTAAAACAAACAATTGAGCTTTTGGCGAGAGTGAATGTTGTAACAGCTCAAATGTATAATAGTGATAAACATGGATTCATCGGACTTAGAAGCTTTTCTGATAAGTCATACAACAACGTTATCAATATCAAAGATGTTGATAAATATATTAATGCCAGCAACGAAATAATACAATCAAACAGTCTTGAAATTATTCAAAAAAACAAAGATGCTGTAAAGGAGGCTAAGTACTATAAATACTTCGAAGTTTCAATCGATGAAATAATTCAAAACTTTAATAAAATAAGGGACATTGTAATTAATGGAAAACTTGCGGATATAAAAATTTCAGATTCTGCAAATAGTCTAAAACAAATCGAAGAATATTATACAATGAAAACCGAAAGAATAGTTCACAACAATACTATAGCAAGCATATTAGATAACAGGCATACAACTATAGATAAAGACGAAGATAATCAAGGTAATGATGTTGAGTTCTTTTAGATAAAGGAAATAATCAATAGTAAAATTCAGATTTATGAAACAGTTTAAATGCACAACAGAGAAACTTCAAGACGATAAGGGTGAATTATTAAATATTACCCTATCCGGTAGCCTTACGCTTCAAAGTGCAAGTGATATAAAAAAAGCACTGTCAGAAATAAAAGGCAGCTTTGAATCTTTAATTATAAAGACAAAAGAAGTAGATAGCATTGATATTTCTTTTATTCAAATAGTTGAAGCGTACAGAAAAACTAAAGTAAGTGAAGGGGTAAATGTGAAAATTATTATGGATTTGCCATATAATGCAAAAACACTATTGGCAAACGCCGGGATTGCCTATCCTAGTAAGTAAGTCGAGAGTCGAAAGTGGACAATTAAAATGTATAGTCATAATAAATAAATAAATAAATCGGAAATTTAAAGATTATGGAAAGAACAATATTAATAGTAGATGATTCAGAAAGCATTAGAGAGGTAGTGATTTTTACACTTGAAAAAGCTGGATATAATGTTCTCTCGGGCGCAGATGGAACAGATGCTGTAAAGTTTCTTGATGGAAGACATATAGATTTGATTATTACAGATTTGCATATGCCTTTAATGAATGGAATCGAATTAATAAAGGAAGTTAGGAAGATTGATACATATAAATTCACGCCAATTCTATATCTAACAACGGAGTCGCAACACAGTAAAAAAATGGAAGCAAAAGAAGCAGGTGCAACAGGTTGGATTGTTAAGCCATTTATGCCGGATAAACTTATTTCAGCCATTAGTAAAATACTTAAGTAGTTGAAAGTTAAAAGTTATTTAACATTAAAATCGCACATATTACATCGCAAATCGTAAATCAAAGTATTATGGAAAAGACAATCGTAATTGTTGATGATTCTGAAAGCATCTTGGAGGTAGTCAGCTTTACACTATCAAATGCCGGACACAAAGTATTGTCGGCAGCAGATGGGAAGGATGCATTAAAGTATTTCGATGGCAGCAAAATTGATCTGCTGGTAACCGATCTTCACATGCCTGTTATGAATGGGATTGAGCTTATTAAGGAAGTTAGAAACAAGGAAGATTACAAGTTTACCCCTATTCTGTTTTTAACAACAGAATCTCAACAAGCAAAAAAAATGGAAGCAAAAGAAGCCGGAGCAACAGGTTGGATAGTAAAACCTTTTGTGCCTGAAAAATTACTTGCAGCAATTAGTAAAGTGGTTAGATAGATGGAACAGTTTAAAAAGAAATTTCTGGAAGAAGCATCAGACCTTATAAATAATCTGGAGAAAGCCTTATTGGTGCTTGAGGAAAATCCTGACGATAAATCAATAATCGAAGAGGTCTTTCGAATTATGCACTCTCTTAAAGGAGGAAGCAGCATGTTTGGATTCCACAAAATGGATGCATTCACTCACGACCTTGAAACTATTTATGACCTTGTCAGAAATAACCAGCTCAAGATTAGCAGGGATATCTTGGATATTACTCTGGAAGCAGTGGACCACCTCAAAATATTACTTGAAAATGGAGATGAGTTAAATTCAGAAGATCTAAAAACACATAATGTTTTGTTGAACAGAATTAATTCCTTTGTAGCTGAGAGCAGTGAAGAGAAAAAGGCGATAGTCTCCACACAACAAACTGTTTTAGAAACTAACAATGGTACAAATATAGACAAGGCACCCACGTACTATATAACAGTAAAACCAAGCCAAGAGATCTTTAACAATGGCACAAACCCTCTACTACTTATTGATGAATTACATACATTAGGGCATTGCAAAGCATTTATAAAAACTAATGAAATCTCTGATTTAAAAAGCCTTAATCCCGAAAAATGCTATTGTTCCTGGGAAGTGCTTCTAGCAACAACAAAAACCACGGATGATATAAAAGATGTATTCATATTTGTTGAAGATACCTGTGAGGTTGAAATCACAAAAATATCAGATATTAATGTTTTAGCTAAAACCAGTTTTGTAAATGAAATTGGAAAAGTTATTTCCCCCTACTCTTTCTCAGATAAAAATAAATTAAAAGAAATTGCGCAAAACACTGAATCTCAGGAACAGAAAAATGATTCAATAGATGAGTCTGAGGTTGAAAAAGAAGGAATCTCTTTATCAAAAAAAACCACAATAAATAATATTAGAGTAGCATCCGGCAAACTTGATGACCTAATGAATCTGGTAAGTGAGCTCATAACTACTCAAGCCAGCCTTAGTCTTTTTGCCGAAAATAACAGCAATCCTGAATTGTCAGGTATAGCTGAAAATATCGAAAAAATATCCAGACAACTTAGAGATAACACTTTTGAAATATGTCTTATCCCTATAGACACTATTATGATAAGGTTCAAACGACTTGTTAGAGACCTATCATCATCTATGCAAAAAGACATACAATTTATAGCTGAAGGCACTGAAACTGAACTGGATAAAAGTATTATCGAAGGTCTTACAGAGCCTATTATGCATATATTCAGGAATGCCATTGACCATGGTATTGAAAGTGCTGAAGAGCGTTTAAAGAAAGGCAAACCAAAACAAGGAACAATTGCTCTGAAAGCATTTTATTCGGGCACAAATGTTTTTATACAAATTAAAGACGATGGAAGAGGGCTTGATGCCGAAAAAATTCGCGAGAAGGCAGTCAATAGAGGGTTTATTACACCTGAAGCAAATCTTTCATATAAAGAAATTCTAAATCTGATTTTTTTACCTGGATTTTCAACAGCAGCTAAGGTTACTGAAGTGAGTGGCAGAGGAGTTGGTTTAGATGTAGTTGTTAAAAAGATATCTGAAATTAGAGGTGAAGTTGAAATTGAATCTCAATTAGGTGTAGGTACTACTATAACTATCAAGCTACCGCTAACAATGTCTATCATAGACGGCTTATTGGTGAAAATCGGAAAAACATTTTTTGTAATTCCGCTTTCCTCTGTTGATAAGTGCTTTGAAAAAACAACTGAAGAAATTAACAAGATTTTCAACAATAAAATAATTCTTGATGGAAATCTGATTCCTTTTGTCAACCTAAGAAAAGAATTTGACATTAACACAAAGTGCCCCTCTACTCAGCAAATAATAAGAGTAAACTATGATGATTATAAAGTAGGGCTATCTGTTGACAGAGTGGTTGGCGAGTATCAGGCTGTTATAAAACCCCTAGGAAGACTTTACAATGATGTCGAGATAGTGTCAGGCGCGACAATTCTTGGCGATGGAACAATTGCACTTGTTGTTGATACAGGAAAAATTATAAGCTCATACGAAAGAGAGGCCTTGCTTAACAGAAAGTAATTATGATATTTTTAAAACCTATTGAAGACATTATGAAAGCAATTATTAAAATTATTACATCCATATTAATACTTTCCTTAAGTATTACAACAACTTGGGGGCAGTTCTCCCTAAACGGAGAAATAAAACCAAAGGCAGAATACAGAGACGGATACAAAACTTTACCGTCAGAAAATACAAATCCTGCAGGATTTGTCGGACAGCGCACAAGACTTTATCTTGATTACAAATATGCAGGTGTCAAAACTAAAGTTTCTTTGCAAGATGTTAGAATTTGGGGGCAAGAATTGCAGAAAGAACATAACCCTTCTTTGGCTCTGCATGAAGCATGGTTGGAATTGCTTTTCAACGACAGCCTTTCCTTAAAAGCAGGTCGACAAGAGATACAATATGACAACCAAAGGTTTTTCTCAATAAATAATTTCAACCTAAGCGGACAAAAGCATGATGCAGTTTTATTGAAAAGCAAATCTATTCTGGGTGATATTCATTTTGGAAATGCATATAATCAGTCGGGCTATAATACATTTGGGTCAGATTATTTAATCAACAATTACAAATTTCTGAGCTACTTGTGGTATAAAGTTAATCTGGGAGATAAAACTTCGCTATCTATAACAGCAATCGCAGATGGATATGAGAAACCAACAAACCCAAATATACTTTATGTAAGAGGCACATATTCTGCTTTCTTTAATTATAATATCGGGAATGCATACATAACAATAAATCCCGCTGTTCAAAACGGTAAAACTAAATACGGGCAAGATATCAGTGCTTTTTATTCACTTATAGAATTATCAGCTAGCATGGGATCTAAATACAAGTATAAAATTGGGGGCGAGTACTTCTCCGGAAAAGATCATACAATCACTGATGATAACGTTTTTAGAAGTTTCGACCCAACATACGGTGCATCTCATTCTTTTAATGGATATATGGATTATTTCACTTATCCTGCTCATACAAAATATGCCGGACTCATTAACCCTTATTTGAAAAACAGCTTTAAAACCACTGAAAAAAGTAATCTGTCTGTAGATCTTCATCTGTTTTTCCTTAGCAACAATTATGTATATGAAAATAATGTAATTGATAAATATTTGGGAACTGAGATTGACTTAACATATAATTACAAATTCAATGAAATTGCTCAAATTACTGCCGGATATTCAACTATGTTTGGCTCAGAGTCTATGCAGATAGTAAAAGGCGGGAATAAAGATAAATGGGCTCATTGGGCTTATTTAATGATAACGGTAAAACCCAAATTTTTATAAATACATAATAGTATGATAGCAAAAAACCAAATAAGTAATGCGCTGAAGCGGTTATTTTGTTTGCAGTTACAGATGATATTCAGATTGATTTTTACCCAGGTAATGGATTTAAAAGTAAAATTGATAATTACATAGGAGTTGGTTTTTCCAAAAGATTTAAATAAACCAAATTGATTTTTTCAAAACACTATAATTAAAATTTGTTTAACTAAAAAAGGAGTCTTTATGAGCGAAATTAAAACAAGTGGCACCTTAACATCTTATCTTTCATTTCAACTTGGTGATGAAATGTTTGCTGCTGATGTAGGTAAAGTATTAGAAATACTTGAACTATGCCCTATTACAAAAGTACCAAGATCACCTGACTACATGAGAGGGGTGATAAATCTACGAGGCAAAGTATTGCCGGTGCTCGACACCCGCATAAAATTCGGATTGTCTGAAACAGTGGATAGTGTCGATACCTGCATTGTTGTTCTAGATGTTGACATGGACGGTGAATCATTGCACTTAGGTGCTCTTGTTGATTCTGTTGAAGAAGTTCTCGAACTTGGTGCATCCGACATTGAGCCACCACCTTCACTTGGAAGCAAATTCAATCCGGAATACCTACATGGAATGGTAAAACAAGATGATGTTTTTATTATGGTATTGAATGTTGATAAAGTATTCAATTCGAACGAACTTATTTTAGCCGCAGAGGCAACTGAAAAAGTTGCATCAAAAAAGGAAGCTGAAGTTGAAAAGAATTTAAAAAATAGTAAAAAATAATAATCATAAAAACAATAACAAAAAACAGGAGGTAATATGAAATTAAATGATTTAAAAATTGGCACCAAAATCATGAGTGGCTTTGGAATTGTCGCAATTATAACATTAATAGTAGGGGTTATTGGCTATTACGGAGTTACATCAGTTTCCAAGTCATTCCACGAAGTAGCTGATGTTAGACTTCCAAGTATTGAAAGTTTATTGCAAATGGAAGTTGGTTTTGAGAGCTTAAGAGCAGCGCAAAGAACTCTTCTAAACCCGCATTTATCTGCCGAAGATAAAGCACGTCAGTTTCAAAACATTGCTAATGCAAGGGTTAAGTACAATAAAGCAATAGAAATTTATTCTCCATTAGAGCAAACTGAAGAAGAAGCTGAGCTGTGGAAGCAATTTATGATTAAGCTTGAGCAATGGAGACAAACAAATATTGAGTTTGAAAAAATTATGGAAGAAGTTCAACGAATAGACATCTTCTATCCTATGCAGTTTTTAAAAGACATTCAAACATTTCAAAGCGACCATTACTTGCTTCAGAGAAACATTGCAAACACGCTACACAGTGGAAGAACTTTTGATGGAGGCGATGATCACACAGCTTGTAGATTTGGCAGATGGCTTCCAACTGTACAAAGTCAAAACCCTATAGTAATAAGAGCCTTTAATGATATCCGTGAACCACACAGAGATTTTCACGCAGCTGTTCAATCAATTAGAAGGTCTGTAAATAACGGTAATCGTGCAGAAGGGCTGGCAATATATAATAATGTAATGATCCCATCTGCTGAAAAAGTATTTGCAAATTTTGAATTACTTGTTGAAGAGGCTGAAAAAGCAGTGGAATTATTTGAAAAAGCAGAACAAATTAACATGACAACTTCAAGATTAGTTCAAGAAGAAACTATGGCCTTATTAGAAAGCATTATTCATATAAATGAAGTTGTTGCAAAAGAATCTGTTGAAGAAGGTGATATGGCGGTTAGATCATCTACTCTTACTGTCATACTAGGAATAATAATAGGTTTAGTTCTCGCTATTTTCCTTGGTATTATTATTACTCGCATGATTTCTAATCCTCTAATTCAAGGTGTTGGCTTTGCTCAAAAAATCTCTGATGGAGATCTTACTGTTCAGTTAGATGATAAAACCGTTTCAAGAAAAGATGAAATTGGTCAGCTTGGAAATGCACTACAAGTTATGGTAGAAAAGCTTAGAGATGTTATCGGAAGTGTAATGGCTGGATCTAACAATATTGCTGCAGCCAGCCAGCAAATGGCTTCAACCGCACAAGAGATGAGCCAGGGAAGTACAGAACAGGCTTCTTCTGCGGAGGAAGTTAGTTCATCTATGGAAGAGATGGCTGCAAACATCCAACAAAATACTGATAATGCACGCGAAACTGAGAAAATATCCCAAAATGTTGCAAATGGCATTCAGGAAGTTGGTACCGCTTCTCAACAAAGTTTACAATCAATCAAAACTATTGCCGACAAAATCTCAATTATCAGCGAAATTTCTAGGCAAACAAATATTCTTGCGCTTAATGCCGCAGTTGAGGCTGCCAGAGCCGGTGAGCATGGAAAAGGATTTGCAGTTGTAGCTGCCGAAGTACGAAAACTTGCGGAAAATAGTAAAATCGCTGCTGATGAAATAAATGCTTTAGCATCTGAAAGCGTTGGTGTAACAGAAAAAGCAGGACAATTAATGCAACAACTAATTCCTGAAATTGACAAAACTACCAAGCTTGTTCAGGAAGTTGCTGCTGCCAGCGTTGAGCAAAACTCAGGTGCTGACCAAGTAAACTCTGCAATACAGCAACTAAATCAGGTTACTCAGCAAAATGCTGCCGCAAGCGAAGAAATGGCTACCAGCTCAGAAGAACTTGCAAGTCAAGCGGATCAACTACTTGAGATTATTTCTTATTTCAGAATTGAAGAAGAAAAATTAAAAGTAAAAAAATTAGCTTCTCAATCTAAAACAACAAGTTTCAAAGTAGAACATAAGAAGCTTGAAACTATTGCTGCACCAAAAAAAGAGATGAAAAAGTCCGACAATGGAGGCTCAAAACCAACCACAAAAGGTATAACTCTCGATATGGGTAAAGCAAAAGATGAGGATTACGAAAAGTTCTAATAGATAATTGTTGTCGGTTAAAGGTAGTTGGTAAATGAATGCATTTTACCAACTACCCCACCGATAACTCTCATTAAATAACTGTTTGTAAAAAAACCCATGATGACAAAAATTGAGAATCCAAATGAGTCTATTAACTCTCTTACGGCATTTTATAAAATACAAATGTCTGACAAGGTGTTTGAAAAACTCAGCGATTTCATTTATACCGGATATGGCATAAAAATGCAACCGGTGAAAAGAGTAATGCTTCAGTCTCGACTGCAAAAAAGACTTCGCGATTTAAATATACACTCTTTTGAAGAGTACTGCGATTATGTATTTAGTAAAGAAGGAGAAGCTCTTGAATTGGTGCATATGGTAGATGTTGTAACTACAAACAAAACAGACTTTTTCAGAGAACCGTCTCATTTTGAATTTTTAAAAACAACTGTTTTTCCTGAATTTATTGAAAAAAACAAAAAAAAACCAAATAACCTTTTAAAGATATGGAGTGCAGGATGCTCCAGTGGTGAGGAAGCATATACTTTGGCAATAGTTCTTTCAGAATACTTGGAAAAAAACAAAAAATTTGACTTCAGTATTTTTGGAACTGATATATCTACACGAATACTTCAAAAAGCATTTGACGCAATATATTCAGAAGAAAGAATTGCCGCTATCCCTTTAGAATTGAAAAGAAAGTATTTTCTAAGATCAAAAGACCGCACCAAACCAACTGTTAGAGTGGTGCCGGAACTTAGAAGAAAAACCACATATCAAAGATTAAACTTCATGGATGATTCTTATTCAGTTAATGAAGATTTCGATATAATCTTTTGCCGTAATGTATTAATATATTTTGATCGCCCAACTCAACAAGATGTAATAAATAAACTTTGCAAATACTTAAAAACAGGTGGATATTTCTTTTTAGGTCATAGCGAATCAATCTCAGGGATGGATGTGCCTTTGGTACAGCTAAAACCTACTGTTTTTATGAAAGTTTAAAAGTTAAAAACAAAAAACTAAAAGTGAAAAGTAAAATCGTAAATCAAAATAGTATGACAAACTTAATTTCAGACGAGCAATTACTTCAGGAACTTGAGAAGAGGTTTATTGAGAATAAGAAATCTTTAACTCAGCTGCAAAAAATTACAAAGCAACTTAAGGAGGTTAACAAAAAGCTTGAAGAATCAGAGGCTTTGAAAACTCACTTTATCTCAAACATCACTAATGAAATTATTAATCCTTTTGCTGCTATACTTGGTCTTAGCCGAACTATTTTGGATGCTAAAAAGGAAAACTGGGATAAAGTAATTTCGATGGTTCAACTTATTCATTCAGAAGCATTCAACCTCGACTTTCAATTGAAAAACATATTTGCCGCAGCAAAACTTGAAGCGGGCGAATGGATGCCGGAAATTATGAATGTTGATATAAATATGATTATTGAAAATACATTGCATTCATTCCGGTTTGAGGCTGAGAAAAAGAATTTAGCATTAAACTACGAAATTGAGGTTAGTCCGGGTATTGAAAAAAGCTTTTACTTCCTAACTGACCCTGAAAAACTTAGAGTAATTCTTAACAATCTGGTAAATAATGCAATAAAATACAGCTTTCCTGATAACCAAATATTGGTAAAAGCATGGTTGGAAAATGACTTGCTCTGTATTTCAGTAACAGATTTTGGAATTGGTGTGTCTGTTGAAAACCAACAAATAATTTTCGATAGATTCAAAAGGCTGGACACAGGAATAAACTCCATCAATCGCGGACATGGTTTGGGATTATCTGTAAACAAAGCTGTGATAGACTTGCTTAATGGCAGCATAGCTTTGACCAGCATCCCTAATGAAAAAACAGTTTTTACAATAAAAATACCATCGGGCACTTTAAAAGGTAATGTTTTGGATGCTTTGTCAGACGATGGAAATGAATTTCTTTTTGATAACGACGAAGGAGAAAGATTTTAATTATTGATTATGGAATCAAAAATGCATTTTCTATATCCATCAACTCTTTTCGCATCAAGAGAACCATATATTGTAAATACAATTTTAGGCTCTTGTGTTGCTGTTTGTTTTTACGACCCCATTACTAAGATTGGTGGAATTAATCATTATATGCTGCCGCTTTGGAACGGAGAAGGGCTGGCATCTCCAAAGTACGGAAATATAGCTATTGAAAGATTGCTTGACAAAATGATATCTCTTGGAAGCAAAAGAAGCAACATAATTGCCAAAATATTTGGTGGTGGAGAAGTGATTGACACTCAAATCAGCCAGTTTAATATTGGAGAAAGAAATATAAATATTGCGTTTCAGGTTTTAAAAGACTTAAACATACAAATTGCAGGAAATAGTGTTGGGGGTAAATATGGAAGAAAAATTCAGTTCAACACAGAAACCGGCATTGTACTGCAAAAGTTTATAAACAACAGTAATGGAAAGTGATGTGTTTGAACTAAAAACTAAAAAACTAAAAACTAAAAGTTAAAAACTAAAAGTTAAAAACTAAAACCTGATACCTGATACCTAATACCTAATACCTGATACCTAATACCTAATACAAATACTAATACTAATACCCATGTCAAAAAAAATAAAAGTTTTAATAGTAGATGATTCGGCTGTAGTAAGACAGGCTTTAAGTACTGTACTTTCGTCAGATAAAGAGATTGAGGTTATAGGAACTGCTTCCGACCCATATTATGCCGCTCAAAAAATTCAAAAAGAAATACCCGATGTTATTACGTTAGACATTGAGATGCCGCGCATGGACGGTCTTACTTTTCTAAGGAAAATAATGCAACAACATCCAATGCCGGTTGTTGTTATATCAAGTTTAACCATAGCCGGAACTGAAACAGCCATGAGAGCTTTGGAATATGGAGCAGTTGAAATTATTACTAAACCACAACTTTCAAGTAGAGAATTTTACGAAGAATCCAAGATAAGGCTTTGTGATGTAGTTAAAGCAGCTGCGAATGCCAAAATAAATAACTTACCGGGTAAAAGATCTATCACAACTAATGAGATAAAGGTAGAACCAAAATT
The DNA here is from genome assembly GCA_964601515.1 of uncultured Bacteroidales bacterium. Lineage (GTDB taxonomy): Bacteria > Bacteroidota > Bacteroidia > Bacteroidales > UBA7960 > PWND01. The sequence goes on from CAZRNU010000038.1 coordinate 13,645, forward strand.
TTCTGCTGATGCTGTATTGCCGGCTGTTTCAGGTAGTAGAAGTATGATTAAAACTACCGAAATAGTTATTGCTATCGGAGCATCAACCGGAGGAACTGAAGCCCTCAGAGAATTATTGGAAGCTCTGCCGGCTGATTCACCGGGAATCGTAATTGTGCAACATATGCCTGAAATGTTTACCAGATCATTTGCGCAAAGACTTAATGATATATGCAAAATAACCGTAAAAGAAGCAGAAAACGGCGATTCTGTGATTAGAGGTCAAGCACTTATTGCCCCGGGCAATAAGCATACGCTTCTGAAAAGAAGTGGTGCAAGATATTATGTGGAAGTTAAAGATGGCCCTTTAGTTAATAGACACAGACCTTCTGTGGATGTCCTGTTTAGATCTACCGCCAGATACGCAGGAAGGAATGCTGTAGGAATTCTCCTTACGGGAATGGGGGCCGACGGTGCCAAGGGACTACTTGAAATGAAGGAAGCAGGTGCACAAACCGCAGCTCAAGACGAGCAATCTTGCGTTGTGTTTGGAATGCCTAAGGAAGCTATTAAACTTGGTGCAGCTAATAAAGTGATGCCATTAAATAAAATGGCCGGATTTATTTCTAAACCATGGTAATTAATAGTATCTGAGGCTCTCGAAACGATTTTAAATTAATAGTGTTTTTGCCTAAAAATATGGAAACAAATAAATATCAACAAATTATAAGCAATGCACCATTCGGGTACGCTTATCTAAAGATACTTTATGATAAGGATGAAAAACCCGTTGACTTTTTGCTTTTGGAAGTAAATAAAGGGTTTGAAGATCTTACACATATTAAAGCCAATAAAGTAACTAATAAAAAATTGTCTGATATATTTCCGGATATCAAAGGACATGCATTCGAAAGAGTATATTTCCACGTAAACAACGCTATTACAGGGCAGGTAAAAGAATTAGAAAAATTCTTCCCCTCTCTGAAAAGATGGTACAAAATTCATGTTCAATCTGATAAACCCGGATATTTTACTACCATTTTTTCTGATATAACTAATAGGCATCTAATATCTGAATCATTAGCAAAATTTAATCAGTTTTCTTTCGAAAATATCGACTATAAATACATTTCCGACATAATGCTCAAAATATCGGAAGCAAAATTTGTTGCATTAAATATTTTCAGCGATTGCCAACATGATTTTATTACCGCTTCTGTTTCAGGATTGTCTCAAAACATATTACAAGCAAATAAGATACTAGGTTTTAATCTTGAAAATAAAAAATGGTCATTCGACCCGAATGAAGTAAATAAGATTAAAGCCAACAAAACTACCTGCTTCAGCAACTTTAATGAATATAGTAATAATATTATTCCTAAAAATATCACTCAATTAATTCAAACCACTTTTAACATTGGATATAGCTATATTGTAAAAATCACAAAAAATGAATCAATACTTGGCGACTTTATAATTATTTACGAAAAGGGAAAGGAAATAAATGACAAAGCAATTATTGAAAATTTTGCCGATTCAGTTGGTATATTGTTGAGCAGAATTGAAGCCGAAAGAGAGTTGTTTCATAATAAAGAAAAATTCAAAAAACTAACTGAAAACATTTCTGATGTTTTATGGACTTCAGATTTAAATCTAAACATAACTTATGTCTCACCCTCTATTTACAGGCTTTTAGGCTATACCCCCGAGGAATACCAAAAACTCTCAATTGAAGAAAGACATCCTTTGTTATTTGTTGAATATTTCAGTTCAGTAATAGCTGAAGACCTTGAGTTAGAAAGTGACCCTAAAAGTGACCCTAACAGATCTCAAATACTACAAGCAGAAGCGTTTCATAAAAATGGGTCTGTATTATGGGTAGAAATGAATGTTTCTTATTTAAGAAATGAATTAGGTAAGGCTATTGGATTTCAAGGTGTTAGCAGAGATATTACAAAACTTAAGCTTGCAAATGATACTATCAGAAACAAAGAAGAACAATACAGACTAATTTTTGAAAACTCTCCTGTGGGAATATTACACTTCGACAATGATGGTATTATTGTAGAATGCAACGACTCTTTCGTTAATATAATTGGATCGAGCAAAGATAAATTAGTAGGATTAGACATGACAAAATTGCCTGATGATAATATTGTTAAATCTATTAAAAAAGTAAACAAAGGTGAATCTGCATATTATGAAGGAAACTACACATCTGTAACAGCAAACAAAACAACACCTATAAGGGCACTGTTTTCACCTATAAATAAAGCTGATGGAGTACCTACAGGAGGTGTTGGAATAATTGAAGACCGCACTGCTTTCATACAACAGGAAAAGCTTGAAAAACAAGTTGCAGTAGCAAAAGAATCTGTTAAATTTAAACAAAACTTCCTGGCAAATATGAGCCATGAAATTAGGACTCCTTTAACCGGAATTATGGGAATGATTGAAATTCTTGAGCAAACTCCACTAAACGACCATCAACTTGAATACCTTAATAACTTAAAGCATACAGGCGAAAATCTAATGGAGATTATTAATCAGGTACTCGATTATTCCAAAATAGAAGCCGGAAAAGCAAAGCTTAATCTAAAGCTTACCAATATTGGTCTAATGCTTAAAAATGCAGAAAAATTCTTTAACAGCATTAATAACAAACCTATTTTCATTGATACATATGTTGACCCCGCAATTCCGGAATTTATAAAGGCTGATGTGTTTAGGATAAATCAGGTTATTAATAATCTGATTTCAAACGCGGTTAAATTCACATCTAAAGGAAAAATTACAATTAAGGCAGAACTGCTAAAGGATATTGAAAAGCGCTTAAATAACAAAAATCTATCTGACAGCAAATTAACAATAAAAATTTCTGTAACAGATACCGGTTTGGGTATTTCAAAAGAGAATATTAAAGCCCTTTTCACACCATTCGCACAATTGGAAATAGCAGATAATAGAATGTATGAAGGAAGTGGGCTCGGACTTTCTATTTGTAAGCAAATAATTGAAATGCATGAAGGAAATATCGGAGTTAGAAGTAAACCTGACAAAGGATCTACTTTCTGGTTTTCTTTCAAAGCAGAAAAGGTTGAAGCCAAAAAACAGACAAATAATCAAGAACCGTCAGAAACATCAATATTTTCAAAAAAAGGATTGAGAATCTTATTGGCAGAAGATAAAAAAGTAAGCCAAAAAGTTATTATGCTCATGCTCGTAAAGATGGGACATAAGGTTATGATTGCCGAAAATGGTCAGGAGGTATTGGACATGTTCGATCCCGACAAATATGATCTTATTCTAATGGATATTCAAATGCCTGAGATGGATGGAATTACGGCAACCAAAAAACTTAAGGAGAAATACAGCAACCTCCCTCCTATTGTAGGCCTCAGCGCCAATGCGTTTGAAGGTGATAAGGAAAAATATATGAGTATGGGAATGGATGAATATATTACAAAACCATTAAAAAGTACAGATATCGATGAATTAGTGAATAGGTTGTTTGATAGTGACTGGAACACTCTACGTCATAAAGAGTTTTAAAAAGTACGATTTGATTTTAAAATATAGATAACAGTAGATATTGTCCAAAACTTTTAACTTTTAACTTTTAACTTTTAACTTTTAACTTTTAACTTTCTTCTAAAATGCAAAACTCAATAAATAGAGAAGAATATTTGAACGCAATAATTCAAACATCTTTGGATGGTTTTTGGATTGTTGACAAAAATCGTAAGTTTCACGATGTAAATGATGCTTATCTGAATATGATTGGGTATTCTCGCGAGGAATTTCTTGCTCTTACAATAAATGATATTGACATTGACGAAGATCCGCAGCAAACAAAGGCGAGAATTAAAAGAATTATTGAAAATAATGGAGAAAGATTTGAAGTTAAACATAGGCGTAAAAACGGCGAAATAATAAATGTGGAAGTCTCGGCTCGCTTTATAGACGACTCGGATGGAGGAAAAATTATTTGTTTTTGCAGAGATATTTCTGAACGTAAGAATAAAGAGAAAGAATTGCAAATACATAATATGGTATTTAAACATTCATTAGACATGTTATGCCTTGCCGGTTTCGATGGATATTTCAAATCTTTAAATCCTGCTTGGGAAGGAATATTAGGATGGAGTATAAACGAATTGCTTTCAAAACCATGGATTGAATTTGTACACCCTGAAGACAGGAACTCTACTGAAAATATTAAAGCATCGATAATTTATGGGAAAGAGGTTTATCAGTTTGAAAACAGATATCTCTGTAAAGATGGTTCGACAAAATGGTTATCTTGGAAATCTTTCCCTGTTTCTTCTCAAAACATTATGATTGGAGTGGCCAGAGACATTACTGAACAAAAAAGAATAGAGAAAGAACTATTGGAAAGTGAAGAGAATTACAGACTATTGTTCAATAATATGATGCAAGGGTTTGCTCTTCACAAAATGATATATAACAAGAAAGGAGAACCAATAGATTATAAATTTATTAGCATTAACCCGGCGTTTGAATTATTAACCGGTGTTAGTAAAAAAGATATAATAGGGAAAACAGTTAAAGAAATTCTCCCAAATACAGAACAATATTGGATTGAAACTTTTGGAAAAGTAGCTTCAGCAGGCAAACCAATAAGATATACTAACTATTCAGGTGAAATTGGGAAACATTTTGACACTTGGGCGTTTTCTCCGAAAAAAGATCATTTTGCAGTTGTTTTTTCTGACATTACTGAAAAAATAAATGCGGAAAAACAACTACTATTAAGCGAAGAAAAATATCGCACTCTATTTGAAGTTAATAACGATGGTTTAGCCATATTTTTCTTAAGCCAAGAATCAGGTCCTTCTAATATAGTTGAATGTAACAGCTATTTCCTACAAATCACCGGATATAATAAAAAGGAAATTTTAAAAATAAATCCTGTAGCAATTGAAATTCCTACTCCTGATTCTGCAGTTATTAATAATAGGATGTTTGAAATGCAAACTAAAGGGCATATTATTGTTGATACTCATATTTTTCATAAAAATGGGCATCCAATAAATGTTGAAATAAAAGCTATATTATTTGAATACCAAGAGAAAACTGCTGTCTTAAATATTGTCAGAGATATTACAGAAAGAAAAAAAAATCAACAAGAACTAATTGAAGCAAAGGAAAAAGCTGAAGAAAGCGACAGGCTAAAAACTGCATTCCTTGCAAACATTAGTCACGAAATTCGAACCCCAATGAATGGTATTCTAGGCTTCACCGACCTCCTAAAAACACCGGGAATAAATGCAGAAGAAATGAACAAATACATTAGCCTGATTGAGAAAAGTGGAGATAGAATGATAAGTATTATTAATGATATAATTGAAGTTTCCAAGATTGAGTCGGGTGTAATGGAATTAAATATCGTAAACACTAATATCAACGAGCAACTTGAATTTCTTTTAGATTTTTTTAAGCCTGAAGCTGAGCTTAAAGGCTTGAATATAATGATGATTCCTGCTTTAGAATATTCAAAAGCCAATATAAATACAGATTATGAAAAGTTGTATGCAATTTTGACCAACTTGATTAAAAATTCATTAAAATTCACAAAAGAAGGAAGTATTGAAGTTGGCTATAAGGTTTTCAAAAACTATATTGAATATTTTGTTAATGACACCGGATGCGGCATACCATTGAATAAACAACAGGATATTTTTAACAGATTCATTCAGGCAGACTCGTCTTCATATAAGCACTATGAAGGTGCCGGACTCGGATTAGCCATTGCAAAAGGATATGTTGAAATGCTTGGGGGAAAAATTTGGCTGCAATCAACTCAAGGAAAGGGCTCTACATTTTTCTTCACAATACCGGCAAATACTCAAATGAAAATAGAAGATACCCAACCGGAGGATTATTCTATCGCGGATAGTTTGCAAAAAAAGAGAAATAGTACTCTTATGATTGTTGAAGACGATGAGATATCGACTCTATTTCTTGCGCAATTACTTGAAAGTTATTACGAAAATATTCTGTTTGCTACAACAGGAAAACAAGCAGTTGAATTAATGAAAAAAAATAAAGTAGATATTATTCTGATGGATCTGAAATTACCGGAAATGGATGGTTTTGAAGCAACTAAGGCTATTAGAAAAATTGACAAAAATGTGATAATTATTGCCCAAACAGCATTTGCGCTTAAAAATAGTCGTGAAAATGCAATTGATGCAGGTTGCAATGATTACATTTCAAAACCTATAAAAAGTGAAAAATTGATTGGAATGATAAGAAAATATGAAAAGAAGATTTGAGATATACGATTAAAAACTGATTCTATCCAAAAATAGAATGAAAGTAAAAATAAATATTGATGAAAAAACCGAGAAAACATAAAGAGAATCACTCTGACTTAGTAGTAACATCTGAGCAGATAGTTATTGGAATAGGAGCTTCAGCAGGCGGACTGGAGGCTATTCAGGATTTTTTCAAAGCCATGCCAACCAACACAAATCTTGCATTTGTGGTTATTCAACACTTGTCGCCTGATTATAAAAGCCTAATGGATGAGCTCCTTGCACGTCATACAAAAATCCCTATTCAAATTGCTAAGGACGGCACTAAAGTAGAGCCTAATAACATATATCTAATTCCACCGAGAAAAAATCTATCAATTTTCCACAATACTTTGGTACTTGAAGACCATAGTTTAAAAAAGGGACTTAATTTACCTATAGATATATTTTTCCGCTCATTAGCTGCCGATAAAGGAAAACTCGCTATTGGCGTAATTCTTTCAGGAACAGGAAGTGATGGAACTCTTGGAACAAGGGCAATTAAGGAGGCAGGTGGAATGATTATGGTTCAGGATGAAATATCTGCCAAGTTTGATGGTATGCCTAGAAGTTCTATTGCAACAGGTTTAGTGGATTATATTCTTACTCCGTCTAAAATGCCCGATGCACTGCTAAACTACGTTCAACATCCATTCATAAGAAAAACCAGAAGCAGCGAGAACATTTTGGAAAAAGACTACGACGTCCTCACAAAAATTACTATGATTCTTAGGGACTTTTCCGGCATTGATTTCTCCTATTACAAAGAAAATACAATTATCAGAAGACTGGAAAGAAGAGTAAGTATAAATAGATTTAATACTCTCGAAGAGTATTTGTTGTTCCTGTCCGAATCAGACAAAGAAAAAGACACGCTATTTAGAGAAATGCTGATTGGTGTAACGCGCTTCTTTAGAGATACTGACGCATTTAACAGCTTCTCTAAAAATGTATTGTCAAAACTGAATTTCAACGCAAACACAGGTATTCGAATTTGGTCGGTGGGCTGCTCAACCGGAGAGGAAGTATATTCAATGGCAATGATATTCCTTGAATATATGGAAAAGCACAAAATTGATTGCGACCTAAAAATATTCGCTACTGACATAGACAGACATTCTTTAGACATTGCAAGTCAAGGTTTATATCCTGAAAGCATTGTTTCTGATGTTAGTCCGGATTTTCTTGCTAAATATTTCATCAAAAAAGACAATGGATATCATATTAATGAATCAGTAAGAAAAGTTGTTGTTTTTGCTACGCATAACCTACTGAAAGACCCTCCTTTTTCCAAGCTCGATGTTTTAATCTGCAGAAACTTGTTTATTTATTTTAAACCTGAAATACAGCAAAGAATTTTATCAATGTTTTATTATGCTTTAAAGTCTCAAGCCTATTTGTTTATGGGTAGTAGCGAAAGCATCGGAGAAATGAGTCAGGCTTTCCAATCAGTTGACGCAAAATGGAAAATTTATCAATCAAGAGATGGTTATAAACCACCTCTTATGAAAGATATGCCATTGCCAAGAACTCAAATATATGAAGCAGACAACAACACCGTTATGCGTACTCAATTACATATAGGTCCGAAAGTAGACAGACTTTTAAGTAGCGCATTAACAAAGTATTTGCCCCCTTCGGTAATAATTGACGAAAACGACAATATCATTCATGTGATTAATGATATTAATAGCTTTATCCAATTTAAACCCGGAAAATTCTCTCAAAATCTTCTAACAATCATAAAAGATGAACTATCATTGTTTGCAAACAACCTTTTAAGAAAACTCAAAAAAGACAAAAAAGACATTGTTTTTGAAAACATAACAGGGCTTAAAGAATTCAAAAACAAAAAGATAACAATAGAAGGAAGAGCAATAACTATTGATAAAGCTACATATTTTATTGTAAGCTTCATTTCTGAAGAGATCAAGAAATCTAAAGCAATTGCCACAAAAACAACTTTAAATGTTGAGATGGAAGTAAGTAGCAGAATTGTAGAACTTGAAAAAGAGCTTCAAAGTTCTAAAGAAAATCTACAGGCTACTGTCGAGGAACTTGAAACATCTAATGAAGAGCTTCAATCATCAAATGAAGAGCTAATTGCTTCTAACGAAGAACTGCAAAGCACTAATGAAGAACTACAATCTGTAAATGAAGAGCTTTTTACAGTGAATACAGAATACCAGTCAAAAATTGAAGAACTTACTAGGTTAACAAACGACCTTAACAATCTTTTAAGAAATACCGAAGTTGGAGCACTCTACCTTGACAGATGTTTGTGCATAAGAAAAATAACTCCTATTGTAACGAAAATTACTAACATCATGGAGTCTGATATTGGAAGACCAATTTCTCATATTGCTGTAATGAGTAACTATCCTGAACTATTAAATGATGTTGAATCTGTAATCGATTCTCTGAAAAGTATTGAAAAGGAAATTTCTAATACTGATGGCACAAGCTGGCTTGCAAGAGTGAGACCATACAGAACAGAGTACAACTCTGTTGACGGAATTATGATAACATTTATTGATATCACTAAAATTAAAGCTGCTGAATACAAACTTCAGCAACACAAGGAATATTTGCAACTTATATTAGACAATAGCCCAATAGCTAAAACAAAGGTTGATGCTGATGGCAACATTACATACGCAAATAAACCGGCAGAAAAGCTATTCGGAATTACACAGCAAGAAATACTTTCTAGAACTTATGATGCTTCTAAATGGAAAATAACCGGAGAAGATAATAAACCCTTTCCATCTGAAAAGTTGCCTTTTGCAATTGTAAGAAAAACAAAAAAACCAGTTAAAGGAATTAAGCACTATATTGAAATTCCGGGTAAAAAGAAAGCTTTACTGTCTATAAATGGCTCCCCTATATTTACCGAACAAGGAGAATTCAATGGGGGAATATTTTCAATTGAAATCATTAATCAAAATCGCAATAATAAATCATTGTAAATCATAAAAGCCTCAACAAAATGGATTACAAGAAGAAATACAAAGATGCAATAACAAGTAGAATTGACAAAGTTTTGAGCTCAGAAAAAGGTCCAATTAGCGAACTAAGTAAAAAAACTATTGAAGAAATCCTTGAAGAAGTGAATGTTTACCATCAAGAACTTGAATTTCAAAATCAAGAACTAATGCGCATAAGAGAGGAGCTTGAGGAATCAAAACATCATTATGAGGATCTTTTTCATAATGCTCCTATCGGCTATGTAATTTTCGACAAAAACAGTTTTATAAAAAATGCGAACATAGCATTTGCCCAAATAGTTGGCTCTGAACAAAATTCAATTATCAACCAGCAAATTACCTATTTTGTGCATCCTGAATCTCAAGATGACTTATATATGTTCACTAAGGATATTGTAAAAACCAAAAAGAACATCAATACAATTATTAAATTCAGAACAGAAGGAAAACAGGACAATATCTATCGTGCATATTTTAATACCTTTTCCTACAATGAGGAAATACTAATAAGAATGGCTATAACAAGAATATTTGAAGAAAACATTGAAAAGGAAAACCCAAAACAAAAAATTCATGATAACCCAATTAATAACATTGAAAATTTAAGCAATTTATCCTTTCTAATTGTTGAAGATGATGAATTGTCGTCTTTCTACTTATCGCAAGTATTGGAATTTCAATGTAATAAGCTGTTTTTTGCTAGAACCGGAATTGAAGCTGTTGAAATGCTCAAACAACATCCCGATATTAATATTGTTTTGATGGATATCAAAATGCCTGATATGGATGGCATTACAGCTACAAAAGAAATCAGAAAATTCAATAATCATGTTGTAATAATTGCCCAAACTGCTTTTGCTCTCAGCAAAGATAAGCAAAAAGCAATGGAAACCGGTTGCAACGAATATATTACTAAGCCAATTAAGGCAGACAAACTGATAGAGATAGTTAATAACTATGTGAAGAAATGATGTTAATGAATGAGGTACTCCATAAGAAAATAAAAATAGGAACTAAAATGCCACAATTATGAAAAAGCAGAGAAAAATTCTTCTTGTTGAAGATGAACCTGTAACTGCCCTTATCCTTTGCAAAAAGCTAAAGGAGAAAGGTTATGATGTGTCTCACATTCTAACAGGTGAAAAAGCTTTAGAATCAATTGTTGAAAAAAATGATTTTTATGATCTTATTCTTATGGATATTGATCTGGGCTTGGGTATTGATGGCACTGAAACAGCAAAAAGAATTCTAAAAGAAAAGGAAATACCTGTTGTGTTTCTGTCGAGCCAT
>CAZRNU010000039.1:0-24049 GCA_964601515.1 uncultured Bacteroidales bacterium
ACGATGAAATTGCAATTGTGAAAAAAACGGGTATTGATATCATTGATAAAGATGTTGCCTCATGCTTGTATGCAGGCATTGTTACTGACACTGGCTCTTTTAGTTATTCTAATCGTAATTCTCAAACGTATCTGATTGTTGCAGAACTTATTAATAAAGGAATCGACCCTGTTGAAATTCAAAGGTCTATTTATGACACCTTTACAGAAGACAGAATGAGGCTTTTGGGTTATTGTTTAAGTGAAAAGCTATTTGTTTTGCCAAATAGAAAGGTTGCTTATATTAGTCTAACAGCCGAAGAATTAATTAGGTTTAATCATAAGGAAGGTGATACAGAAGGTATTGTAAATTATGCTCTTAGCATTGGTGGTATTGAACTTGCTGCTTTTTTTATGGAGAGGGATGATGTAATTAAAATATCATTCAGGTCTAGACGTTTAATAGATGTGAATAAAATCGCTCGTTTGCATTTTAATGGTGGTGGTCATATGAATGCTTCCGGAGGTAAACTCAAAGTTTCAATGCAGCAAGCTATTAATTTGTTTGAAAATCTATTTAGCAATCAGGATATTAATATGTATTTTTAAGTTATGATAAACATATACATGGTTTTGTCTAAGCTTTTCATTTTGTTACTTTCTGTTGCTTTTTTTTCTTGCAATAATCAGGAAAATAATAATAAAATTCCTGATAAAAAAGAGATAGAAGATAGGATGATGAGTACTAATAAAATGATGCTTGAGATTGAACAACAGGAAATTTTAGATTTTATTGAACGTTATGGTTGGAATGTTGTTGAAACTGGTAGTGGATTGAGATACGAAATTTATCACCATGGTGAGGGGAAAAAAGTAGCTGAAGGTGATATTGTCTTTTTAAATTATGAGATTAGACTGATATCTGGTGATTTGGTGTATGCTTCTGAAAGCGAAGGTGTTAAGTCGTTTAAGGTTGGTAGTGGTGGGGTTGAAAGTGGCCTTGAAGAAGGCATCTTGCATATGAAGGTTGGCGACAAAGCGAGATTAATAATGCCTCCGCATCTGGCTCATGGTGTTCCGGGTGACGGTGTGAAAATACCCAAAAGAATTCCTATTATTTATTATATTGAACTAGTTGACTTAAATTAAAATCTTAAAAACAAATTATTATGAAAATTTTCCAAACACTAGGTGTATTAATGGTTTTTGCATTAATTTCTCAGGCATGCAGCTCAAGCGACATTCCAGGGTATAAAAAAACAGATTCAGGTTTATATTATAAGTATCACGTAAAAGAAAAAGGGGTTAAAGCAGAAATCGGAAATATTATAACTTTCGACCTTGTTTATAGTGATGATGATGGCAATATACTTATGGATACCAGAGGTGGCTATCCTTCTGTAATGGAGCTAATTGTAAGCGAATACCCCGGCGATATTTATGAAGGTCTTTCTATGATGTCGGTTGGCGATAGTGTAAGTTTTATTCTTAACGCTGATCAATTTTTTCAGATTACTGCCAAAATGCCTGATACTGAAGAATTTGTTGCTGAAGGTAGTAAGTTGCATCTTGATATAAAGATGCTGAAGGTTCAAACTTTAGAAGAATTTGAAAAAGAATATGAAGAATTAATGGAAAAACAAACTCAAGAAAACGACATGGCATATCAAAGAGAACAAGCTACGCTTGAACAGTATTTAAAAGATAATAATATCACTCAGGATCCTCTTCCTAGTGGGTTAATTTTTATTGAAAAAACAAAAGGCTCTGGGGCTAAAGTTCAAGCCGGACAAGAAGTTAGTGTGCATTATACGGGTATGTTCCTTGATGGTAGAGTATTCGATAGCTCTGTTGAAAGAGGTGAGCCTATAACTTTTCCTATTGGCCGTGGTAGAGTTATCCCGGGTTGGGATGAAGGTATTTTGTTGATGAATGTTGGCGGTAAGGCTAGGTTGATTATCCCCAGCTTTTTGGCTTATGGCGACCAGGGTGCAGGAAATGTTATTCCTCCTTTTTCTACTCTTTTGTTTGATGTAGAAATTGTTGGTGTAAAATAGTTTCTTCCCTTACCTTTAAGCTTAAATTAGTATTGCTGTTTATTAAGTTTTTTATACAGTGGTTAGTATTTCTAATATATATAAAGTTTCGTTTATTGGCTTTTTGTTGTTTTTACTTTCTTGTAAAACTTCAAAATTGCCTAACTACAACTATTTAGAAACAAACTCAGGTTTAAAGTATGCTGAAATAAAGAAGGGCAATGGCATTAGTCCAAGAGTTGGTGATATTGTAGTTTTTCACTATACCGGCAAACTTGAGAATGGTAATATTTTTGAAAGGTCGCGAGATAGAAATGCGCCCATATCGATTAGAATTGGAAGTAATCAATTTATCGATGGATTAAGTGAAGGTATTTTACTGATGAAGGTGGGTGATCATTTTAGTTTTGTAGTTCCTCCTCATTTGGGATATGGAAATATTGCAGTTGGGATAATTCCTCCTAATTCAACTCTTTTTTATGAGGTGGAATTGATTGATGTTAAAAGGGGTGTAGATGTTTCTAAGGCTAAAAAAGAGGAGTTTGAAAAAATTACAACAGCTTCAGGACTTACTTATGCAATTACTCATAAGGGTAAGGGACAAAAAGCTTTTGAAGGTTTATTGATTAAGGCTGATTATACCGGGTTTTATAATGGTAACAGGATTTTTGACTCTTCTGTGGAAAGTGGCAAACCTTTAGAAGCAAAATTGGGCGATAAGACTTTAATTACCGGTTTGGAAGAGGGGTTTACCTATTTACATGAGGGTGATAAAGCCAGGTTTTGGATTCCGGCATCGCTCGCTTATGGAAGTGAGGGCAGGGGTTTAATTCCTCCAAATACGGATCTTGTTTTTGATGTTGAATTGAAAGAAGTAAATCAACCTCCTCTAGTTATTCCTTTTTTTGTTGGTTTAAAAGATACTTTGGAAACAGGTTTAGGCTTAAGATATATAATTGTGGAAAAAGGGCAAGGTAATTATATTCAACCCGGTCAGATTGTGAAAATTCATTATTCTGCTTTCCTTAAAAATGGTTATATGTTTGATTCATCGGTTGAAAGAAACCAGCCTTTTACAATGGTTGCCGGTCAGGGACTTTTTATTCCTGGTTTGGATGATGCTGTTTTGCTGATGAAGGAAGGTGCTAAATATCGGTTTATTATTCCTTCTTATCTTGGCTTTGGTAAAAGAAGTTTTGGTAATATTCCTTCTCACTCTGATCTTATATTTGATATTGAAATAATAGACATAATTAATAACGATTAAATAAATACAATATGACACTTACACAAATTATTTGGACAGCTGCCCCTGAAATTTTTTCTATCGGACCTGTTTCTATAAGATGGTACGGCCTTTTTTGGGCTTTGTCTTTTTATCTTGGATATGAAATTCTTTTAAGAATGTTTAAAAGGGAATCTGTTCCGGTTAAAGAGCTTGAGCATTTATTGATTTTTATGGCTGTAGGAAGTATTGTTGGGGCCAGGCTTGGACATTGTTTCTTTTATGCGTGGGACTATTATAGTCAGAATCTTGTCGAAATCCTTTATATTTGGGAAGGTGGACTAGCTAGTCATGGTGGTGCTTTCGGAATTATATTGGCTTTGTTTGCGTTTCAAAAATATAAGAGTAGCCAAAAAACTATTTGGACTTTAGATAGAATTGTTATTCCTATTGCTCTTGCTGCTGCTTTTATAAGGTTGGGAAATTTGATGAACTCCGAAATTTATGGAGTTGAAACTTCTCTTCCTTGGGGATTTATCTTCGCAAACAGGGGAGAAGAGTTAGCAAAACATCCAACTCAAATTTATGAAGCATTAGCTTATTTCGCTTTATTTGGGACTCTTTTATGGTTGTACATTAAAAGAGGTAAAACGCTTGCCGGTGGTATCTTGTCAGGGATATTTGCTTTAGGAATGTTTATTTCAAGATTCTTGATCGAATTTATAAAAGAACCTCAGGAAACTTTTGAAGAAGGTATGTTGATTAATATGGGCCAAATTTTGAGTATTCCTATGATAATTACCGGATTTGTTCTTTTATTTCTGGCTTATAAGAAAAAGCTTTAGGCTCCTATAATGAATACCGCCGGTCGTTTATTAATGTCCGGCGGATTTTTTTTCCACTCAGATATTGCTTTGGTTCTTATAAATTCGCTTTCCATTGTAATGTCAGCTGCAATGCAAAGCATCGTATTTGGTTTGCAAATCTGAAAGAGTTCCGACAGTAACTTGCTATTCCTAAAGGGAGTTTCCATAAATATCTGACTACACCCTATTTTGAATACAGTTGTTTCCATTTCCTTTATGGCAACTTCTCTTTCCCTTCTATCTATAGGTAAATATCCTTTAAATGCAAATGATTGTCCGCTAAAACCAGACGCCATTAAAGCTAAAATCATTGAATTTGGTCCTGTAAGTGGTTTTACTTTAATGCCTTGACTTTGCGCAATATTCACAATAATCTGACCCGGATCAGCAATACAGGGGCATCCCGCTTCTGATAATAAACCAACGTTTTTGCCATTTTTCAAGGACTTAATAAATGAAGGAATTTCGTTGGTTTGAGTATGTTTATTCAGAACATGAAACTTTATATCGTCTATTTTCTTATTATATCCTATTTTTACAAGAAATCTTCTCGCAGTTCGTTCATTTTCAACTATAAACTCGTCGAGGGAATTAGCAATACTAATTACTCCGGCAGGCAAAACATTTTCCACCAAACCGCCCAAATCAACAGGCAATAAATATAAAATCCCGTATATAGTTACTTTTTCCATGAAATACTGTCTAAATCAACATTTCCTCCCGAAACAATTATTGCAGTTTTCTTATTTAGAAAATACTCTCTATTTTCGTAAATTGACGCTAATGTAACTGCAGAAGAAGGTTCAATAATTATTTTCATTCTTTCCCATACCAACTTCATCATGGATAAAACATTTTCCTCGCTTGCAGTGAAGATTTGATTAATACCGTCGAAAATAATCGGCAATGTTCTCTTACCCAATGAAGTTTTCAACCCATCACATATTGTTTGAGGATTTACAGAAGGAACAAAAGAATTAGATTTCCATGATTTGTATGCATCATCGGCATTCTTTGGCTCAGCGCCTATTACATTAATATTTGGAGCGAAGTAATTTCTTGCAAGGATAGTTCCACTAATCAAACCTCCACCCCCAATAGGAGCTATTACGTTATCAATATCAGCAATCTCATCAAGTATTTCCATCATTGCACTCGACTGGCCTGCAATAATTTTATAATCATCATATGGGTGTATAAAACTCGCCCCGGTTCTATTAATTACATCAAGCAAAGTACTTTCTCTGGCCTCAAGTGTTGGCTCACACTGAATAATTTCTGCACCATACGATTTAGTTGCATTATATTTAACAGAAGGAGCATTTCTCGGCATAACAATATATGCATTAATTCCGTTCATTTTTGCAACCATAGCCAAAGCCTGACCAAAATTGCCAGATGAGTGAGTTGCAACACCAAACTCTTTCTGTTCTTTATTTATAGCTATTACCGCATTTGTTGCACCACGGAATTTAAATGAACCTGACTTTTGAAAGTTATCACACTTAAAGAAAAAACTGCCACCAAACAAATCATTAAAAAATGAACTCGTTAGGATAGGTGTTTTATGAGCATATTTCCCAATAAGATCCTTAGCAGCCTTTATATCAGATGCTTTTGGGAAGTTATCGTTAGCAGCCAAATGAATCATTATAAAGGCTTATTGTTTATTATCTTTTCTATAATCACATCACATGCATTATCAAGCATGTTATAAACATTTTCGAAACCGTCGTTTCCACCGTAATAAGGGTCGGGTACATGTATGTTTTTGCCCGGAAATGCTTGATTTAGGATAAGATCAACTTTTTGAATATCGCTATTATTTCTAGCAACCAGCTTAATATTTTCAAAGTTTTCACCATCCATAACAAAAATCTTATCAAAATTGTCGAAATCTTCAATACTAAATTTTCGAGCAGTCTGATTTTTAATGTCAATTCCATATTTGCGAGCAACTTCGATAGATCTTAGATCCGGTTTTTCACCTGTATGATATGCAGCAGTACCGGCAGAATCAACAGTACCCTTAATTGCATTTTGTTTGAATTTCTCTTTTAGAATCCCTTCAGCCAAAGGAGAACGACAAATATTTCCCAAACAGACCATTAAAATTTTCATACACTTTCTATATTCTTATATAAATTGAAAGCTAAAAGCCAAGGGAAAACCTCAAACTTTTAGCTTACAAAATTAATTTCAAAACTCTTAATTCTTAACTTTTATAATGTTACTAAGATCATCAACATATTTCTTAAAATTCTTATCAGTATCAGACAAGTTTTTAACTGTTTTACAAGCATGCAAAACAGTTGCATGATCTTTATTACCTAATTTACTTCCTATTGAAGCCAAAGATGCTTTTGTAAAAGCTTTAGAAAAATACATTGCAAGTTGTCTTGCCTGCACTATTTCCCTCTTCCTGGTTTTAGAGTTAATCTTATCAAGAGGAATATTAAAATAATTGCTAACAACTTTTTGAATATATTCAACAGTAATTTCCTTCGGAGTACTTCTAACAAACTTTTCAATAATCTGAGACGCAAGCTCGAGAGTTATTTCTTTATTATTTATAGAAGATTGTGCAAGGATGCTAATTAATGCACCTTCCATTTCCCTAATATTTGTAGAAATGCTGGAAGCAATTAGCTCAATAACTTCAAAAGGCATAGTAACACCATCATTATAAAGCTTACTTTGCAAAATAGCAATTCTAGTCTCCAAATCAGGAACCTGAAGGTCTGCAGATAAACCCCATTTAAATCTAGAAAGCAACCTATTTTCAATGCCCTGCATTTCAACAGGAGCTTTATCACTAGAAATGATTATTTGCTTGCCGTTTTGGTGGAGGTTGTTGAAAATATGAAAAAATACATCCTGAGTTTTCTCTCTGCCAGCAAAATCGTGAATATCGTCAACAATAAGAACATCTATCATCTGATAAAAATGAATAAAATCATTCTGATTTTTATTTCTGATAGAATCGATAAACTGAGTAGTAAACTGTTCTGCAGTGACATAAAGAACGGTTTTGTCAGGAAAATTGTTTTTTACTTCTATTCCAATTGCATGAGCAAGGTGTGTTTTACCCAAACCACTGCTGCTGTATATAAGTAAAGGATTAAAAGAAGTTTTACCCGGGTTTTGAGCAACAGCTAAACCGGCACTTCTTGCTAGCCTATTGCAATCACCCTGAATAAAATTGTCAAAGTTGAACGAATCTATCAATTGAGATTTAATGTTCAGCTTTTTCAATCCCGGTATTACAAATGGATTTGGAATAGATTTTTCAAAATCGTCATTTACATTTATAGGCATAGTTATAGGTGGATTTTTTATGGCTTTTTTATTCAACGCAGGCGCATTTACAGTATAAGGTGAATTCTTCATGGAATTCTGCGAAGTATCCATTATTATATTATACTCTAATCTGCCTTCCGGACCAAGTTCTTTTTTAATTGTTTTTCTTAATAAATCAATATAATGCTCTTCAAGCCATTCATAAAAAAACTGGCTTGGAACCTGAATAGTAAGTATACTATTAACCAACCTCACAGGTTTAATTGGTTCAAACCATGTGGCAAAACTATGCGGACTGATATTATCCTTAATAATATTCAAACATTTTGACCATATCAATTCATGCATATTGTTCATTGTTATTTTTCCTTTACGAATTTAAGTAATTGTTATTTATTGTGTTATAGTTTTTCGTTAATAATTCTTGTAAAATCCTTGAAATCCTTATTAATGCAAAGCAAAATTTCAAATAAAATAGTGAATAAAAAAAAAATACATTTCTTGTTTTTGTTAAACTTTTATTGTATACGATTCGACAAATTTTTCGTCATTTTTCTTATCAAACCAAACATCAATGCGGCCTATACGAATTCCGTGAATTCCTGTTTGTCCGATGTGTACTGTACGTTTCTCTAGATTTAATTTTTGGTCTGGTTTTTCAAGTATTGTATGAGTATGCCCACCCAAAATTAAGTCCGTATGCCTTGTATTTTCAGCTATTACAACATCCGAAACCTTGCCTGTTTCATGGAAATACCCCAGATGCGATAAACATACAATCAAATCACAATTAAATTCTTCCTTTAATAGGTTTTCCATTTTTATGGCCGAACTTATCGGATTTAAGTACTTTGTATTTCCATAAAGATTTTTACTAACTAGTCCTTCAGGCTCGATTCCTAGTCCGTAAACTCCAATTTTAATATTTCCTTTATAAAATATTTTATGAGTAATAATTTTTTCATGATCTCGCAAAATAGTATCTGAGAAATCATAATTGCTCACAATAAATGGAAACTTAGTATAATTCAACACATTCAAAAAACCTTCCAACCCATTATCAAACTCATGATTACCCATTGTAGAAGCATCATATCCCATTTTACTCATTAACTCAACTTCCGGTTGCCCACCAAAAAAATTAAAGTATGGTGTTCCTTGGAAAATATCTCCGGCATCCAAAACTAGCAAATGATTTTCCTGCTGTCTCACTCTTTCAATAATAGTGGCCCTCCTTGCATATCCTCCCATTGATGGGTATCTATGGTCTGTAGGAGGGAAGGGATCTAGTCTGCTGTGCGTATCGTTTGTATGCAAAATTGTCAATTTTTCAGATCCTTCTGCATTTAACCATAGTGGAACCCCTGATAGCGCAACTGCACCTCCAACAGCCAAAGTTTTTACAAAATCTCTTCTTGTTACTGACATTTTTATATTTTTTTGCGTAAAAAAATCCACATCACAAAAATTTGCAATGACAAATATGAGAGTTAATCAACAAGTACCTTTATTTAATATAGTACATTCTTTGATCCAGCTTTGAAGCAATCTTTTCCCCTTTACTGTTAACTCTCTCAAGATGAAGTATTATTGCATCTCTGACTCTTTTTCCTATCAACTCAGAATTTTTCGGCTGCAGAAAGAAAGACATATTGTCGCCGCCGTTGGCAAGATAATCAGATGTTAATACTTTATAATCTCTTTTATCATTAAAAGCTTCATTATTAATAAGAATTTCCTGAGGTTTCTTATCCGAAATTCCCAACTTTATCCCGCTTACAGGCATTCCATATTGATAATCAGCTAAATAATTAAACAATTCTAAGGTTTTTTCCCCGGATATTGTAACTACAATCATTTCATTTTCAAATGGTAATAGTTCAAATATTCTTGATTTTGTTACTGCTCCTTTCGGGATGCTGGTTCTGAGACCTCCATAATTCAACAAGCAAAAATCAATAGGCTTACCATCAATAGGATTATATAATTCTTTGCCTATTTCCAGCACCAAATCTGCAACGAAATTATTAAGCAAACCTTCCGGCGTGTCTCGTTCCATAACATGCTCAGAATAAGCCAAAATCTGCCCCATTTCTTTATCCACTTCAACTCTGTAAGTACCTATAACGGAATCTATGTATCCGTGCTTTTCGACAAGGCTGTCGAGTTCAATCAGATAACCGTCTAATACGAACTCACGTTTCTTTGAACTTTCACAAGAAACAAATGTCAATAAAACGACTGTTAAAAGGGCAACTATTTTATGATTTCGGTATTTAAACATCTTATTTTCTTATTTTGTCGGCTTGACGTACAATATTAAATTAAATTGACACAAAAAGCAATAAAAATCTGAAATAGAAATTCAATTTAAATTAATTATGATTAAGTGTTATTTTGAATAGTAAAGTTTTGTGTTATGTTGTTGTAATTCTGATGATTACAACTAATTTTCCTAAAAGCTTATTAATCAGGAGTTAAAACTATTTAGGGTGATTTTAAGCTACTTAGATTGTTAAAAAAAAGAGGAATATAATTTACCTAAAAATCAAATAGGAGTAATCTTTGCCTTTTCAATAGAAGCAAAAGCGTTTATAACAACTTGAGCTAATGATTGCCTAACAATGAATTCCAAAGAGCAGGTTTCAGAAAAACTGTGGCTTTCCTGTTGTAATTCCATATCTTTCAAAATCCTCATCACATTATTCATTTCAGAGTATTCGAAATCAATTCTGTATCTTTTTGTTATATGTTTTTCTATTATAATGTTATTATCTATTGCATCCTTTGCAGCTGCCTTATATGCATTTATGAGACCTCTTACGCCTAATTTAGTTCCTCCAAAATATCGAACTACAATTATAAGAATATTAGTAAGGTTGTATGATTGAATTTGTCCGTAAATAGGTTTACCTGCGGTTCCAGATGGTTCACCATCATCGTTTATTCTATAATGGTTGTGATCTTTTCCAATTGCATATGCATAGCAATGATGTCTGGCGTCATGATATGCCTTCCGGGTATCTGCAAGACATTGTTTAATATTATCCTCATTTTCTATAGGAAAAGCAAGTGCTATAAATTTGCTGCCCTTATCTTTATAAAGTCCTTCCGATTTGTTTTGTATAGTTCGAAAAATATCATCCATAATGCTATCCCAAAGTAAGCATAAATATTGCCAATATTGCTAAAACCACACCCATCCAATTTTTATTCGTGAATTCTTCTTTAAATAAAAACCTTCCTGCAATGGCTCCAACAGTAACAATTCCTGTATTTAGCACCGGGAAATAAATAGCGCTTTCGAAAAAATTCATCCCTTTCAAAAAATAATAAGTTGATAAGAAATTAAACACTCCAAGAATAACTCCGGCACCTATATTTTTAATTTCCAGCTTTATTCTATTCTTCGACCTGATATTTTCAATTAAAAACAAAATTAGTCCTATTATCAACGCTACAAAGAATACTAAAGTGAGAAAAATATAATACTCATTTATGCTTATATAAAACTTTTGAACATGCTTCAGCATAGAATCGTTAAATCCAAATCCCAGAAAAAGGATTATTGGAAGTATCAAATATTTATAATTAACATTAATCCCTGATCTCTTTTGAAGAATCAGAAAAAACGCAAACAAGCTTAATGCAACTCCAACAAATATAACTATACTGATTTTTTCTCCATAAACTATAATCCCAATTAAAACCGGAATTAAAACAGACATTCTACTTGCAACTGCTGAAATTGCAACCCCGGCTTTTTGAGATGAGATTGCATAAATGAAAAAAGTAGTTATAAAAGCTGTTCCAATTACTATCGCAAGATAAAACCATGATTTATCAACTATTTCAGACAATGAGAGATTAGTTCGACTTGCAATGTAGCCCGCAAAAACAGCTAATAGGTAGTTAATTATAATTGCTTGGGTATTATGAATGCCATATTTATTGAATAGCTTAAATATAATTGCAATACCGGAAGAAAAAAAAATTGCTAGCAGAAGATATATCATAGAATAGGGCTAAGTTTTATTGATTAAATAGGAGACTTTCTCATTTCCCAAATTGTATGTGTATATTTCATCAGAACATACATCCGGTGCTTTAGTACCCTTCCCAAAATATTGATTTCCATGAAAAACCCTAGCCTCATCCCAAAGGTTACTATTTATAAAAGTTTGTAAAACAACTCTTCCGCCTTCAATAATTGCTGATTGTATTTTTCTATTGTAAAGCTCTTCAATTATTTGATTTTCAATTTTCCCGGAAAAATCCAACTTGATAAAAATATTATTGCATTCTTGCTTTTCAATTTTTTCATTAAAAATTATGGTTTGTATAGAATTGTCGAAAATAGACAAATTACGTGGTAATTCAATGTGTTGATCTATAACCAGCCTTAATGGATTTACACCAACCCATTCTCTAACATTTAACTTGGGATTGTCTGCCAGTGCAGTTTTAGTTCCCACAAGAATAGCTTGCTCTTGATGTCGCCATTTATGCACCAGCATTTTAAGATTTTGACTAGTAATCCAATTCGGACGTGAAGTTTTTGTTAAATCTTTTTCGGTATCAATATATCCATCGGCGGTTTGAGCCCATTTTAAAACTATATAAGGTCTTTTTTTTGTATGATATGTGATGAAGCGCTTATTTAACTCAGCACATTCTTTTTCCATCATTCCAACAATTACATTTATTCCTATACTTTTTAATATGTCAATTCCTTTTCCTGAAACTTCCGGAAAAGGATCTTTCATCCCAACTACCACATTTTTTATTCTTTTTTCAATAATTAAATCGGTGCAAGGAGGAGTTTTCCCATGATGACAACATGGCTCAAGACTCACATATAAAGTTGAGTAGGGCAGAAGAGAGTGATCTTTAACACTTTTAATGGCATTGACCTCGGCATGAGGTTGTCCATTGGCAATGTGATATCCCTCGCCAATAATTTTATCTTCATAAACAATAACACATCCAACCATTGGATTTGGAGCTGTATAGCCAAAACCGTTCAGTGCCAATTCAATGCATCTCTGCATGTAAATCTCCATTTCACCAGATTTTAATGTTTTCAAAATTAATTGTTTTAAGCTAAATTGAAGTTATTTTTTTGATAGAAGAGTTATAACTGAAATTTCCGGCCATACGCCAATCCTCCCTGTATATCCTAAAAATCCGAATCCCTGATTTACATATAGTTGAGGGTTGTTTTCTAATCTTAACTCGTGTTTTAATTCTTTTATATTTTCATTTTGATATAATCCTCCGCTTTGCTTAAAAAACAACTTTGCTAAGCTTTTGTTATTGTTTAATCCTATTTGCATTCCGTGAGTATGTCCTGAAAAAGTGACATCAATATATTGGTGATGCTTACTTATTATTTCATCCCAATAACTTGGATCATGAGAAAGAAGTAATATTGTTTTATTTTTGTCTTTGATATTTAATGCTGCATTTATATCTCCTTTTTTAGGAAAGCGCGATTTTTTTCCCCAATTTTCAACTCCTGCAATGATTATTCCTTCGCCATTTATTTCAAGTTCTATACTTTCATTCATTAAAACGTGCCATCCAAATGATTCTTTTGTATTTATCAACCTTTTAATGTTGTTCTCTTTCTCTATATCATTTTTCCAACTTAAGTATTCACCATAGTCATGATTTCCAAAAATGGAATACACCCCGTATCTAGCTTTAATTTCGGGTAGAATTTTTGCAAATCGGTCTATTTCATCAGTGTGAAAATTTACAATATCACCGGTAATAAATACTAAATCAGGTTTTAAATTATTCATGTTTTCAACTAAATTCTTAATTGGAGTTACGGAAATCCAACTACCTAAGTGCAAATCGCTTATATGGACTATTTTAAGTCCATTTAAAGACTCCGGCAATTTATTGACTATAATCTCTTTATGAATTATTTTTGTGTTATATGCGGTCCAAACTGAGCCAAAAAGCATTATTGCGAATAATACTATTAATGTAATTTCTAAAATCTTGTTTATGCGTGTCCGATGTATTTGATGTTTAAATAGTAATAAGTCGGTCAATAGCAATATCATTAGAATAGCAAATATAATTAGTTTGGGGATATAGCTTATTGATATAGTAGTGAATATCAGATGATTAAAAATCGGACTCCAATTTGAAAATCCATAAAACAGTGCTGAAAGAAATATAAATAATGAGGCTGATGATGCATAAATAATAATGGCTGTAGTGAATTTTTTAAATTTCTTTGCTTTAAATTTATTTGTAAAAATATAATACAGGTATGCGTCTATATAAAACAATAATGGAGATAGTAAAATTTTTGTTTTATATATAGGAAGCTGATGTGCGTTTAAAAGCCCAATTATAAAGGCAATAAAAACGATTAATGTAGAATATAAAAACGGCTTTTTGATAATTAAGTATTTTTATGCGAAATTAAAAAAAAATGGTTTTAGAATTTGCATGGTGTAACTTTGCAAGAACTATTTTATATTTTTTGCATAATAGAAAATACAATGAGGGTATTTCGCAATATATTAGAAGCAAAAGGAATTATTAAGAATGCAATTATTACAATTGGCTCATTCGATGGTGTCCACGAAGGTCACAAGGTAATAATCAGCAGACTTGTTAAATTGGCAAAAGAAATATCAGGAGAGTCGGTTTTAATCACTTTTAACCCTCACCCAAGGAAAGTACTTTATCCTGAATATAATGATCTTAAGCTAGTTAATTCCGTTGATGAAAAAATCTTTTTACTTAAAAGTACCGGTTTAGACAATCTAATAATTCATCCCTTTGATAAAAGTTTTTCCAGTACTTCTTCAATCGATTTTATTATTAAATATCTTGTAAATTGCCTGGATGTAAAAATTGTAGTTACCGGGCCAAATCATCATTTTGGCAAAAATAGGGAAGGAGATCAAAAAGTCTTAACCGAACTGGGTAAAAAACACGGATTTAAGTTAGAAGGCATTCCTTTAAAGGATATTGAAAATGAAACTATTAGCAGTGGTAATGTTAGGGATGCCATTTTAAATGGTGATTTTGAAAAAGCAAATAGATATCTTGGATTTAATTATATAATTATTGGTAAGATATATAAGGGTGAAAAAGCAGATTCCGACAATTGGTTTATTAAAATTGAAGAAAAGGAAAAACTTTTACCGCCGGATGGAATATACGAAGCAGACCTTATTGTTGATGAAAAAAAAATAAACATAAGAACTAAAATAGAATCAATAAGCAGCACTGAAAAAGAAGTTATGATTATTTCGGGAGGTGTTTATACGTTTGTCGACGGGCAAATTGCAAGGTTGTTATTTAATTGATAATGTATTTCAATCATATAGTGATTTATAAAATATTTTGTTTTATTTTGCAATAAAAATTTAACTTCCAATTTATGGCTAAATTAATTAATCTCTCCGAAGCAGCTTCTCTGGCAATTCACTCTATGGTATTGATTGCCAAATCAAAAACTCATATTAATGTGAACAAGCTTGCAGAAGAAATGGGTGCTTCAAGAAACCATCTTGCTAAAATAATGCAGCAACTGGTAAAATTTGGATTTCTAAAATCTGTAAGAGGTCCAAACGGAGGATTTGTTTTAAATATGGCTCCTGAAAACATCACAATGCTAAGCATTTATGAAGCGATAGAAGGTAAAATAGAAGTGCACGATTGTCCTTTAGATAGGCAGATTTGCCCATTTGATAAATGCTTAATGAGCGGATTAGTTAAAGATGTTTCTATTCAATTCAAAGATTATTTCAGTAAAAATACTATAGCAGATTATATAAGCCACTAATAAAAAGAGGCTGTCTTGAAATCCGGACAGCCTCTTTTTATTTCTTCCTTTTACAACTACTTTCTAAAATCTACATCAAAAATGTCTGCAAGCCATTCCCATGTATCATCTGCGTATACAATTACTAAGTCAGGATAATACTCGTCCCAAATATCATCATAGAATAATCTGTATTCAACTCTTCCGATAATCTGATTGTAAGCGGTATGTATCATTGCAACGGAGATATTGTTATTCATGCATGCAATATCATTTTCAGTGCATAAATCCGTATCCATAACATTAACAAAACCTTCTAATCTAATCGGACTTACCTGATAATGTCCTGAAATCTTAACAATATTTTCTTTGTCTGTTGTTAATTGTACGGAAATATTGTAGCTCATTATAACTGTATTATTCTCTTTGAATGAAAATGTGCTGTTATAATTTGCTCCACTTACGCTTTCAGACATTGTTATTGTATATGGAGGCATATTAATTGTAACTGACATACTTGTTGGTGCACCATCTGCATCAAATGTTGCTGAGTAAGTCATTGCAAAACATTCAACACTATAAGCTATTAATTCTATTTCAAACATTGTTGGTAGTTCTTCTTCTTCAATTAGCGTATATTGATAATTGGTAATAGTCATAGTCGCATTCCATCCGCCACTATAAAAATCTTCATCATCTGCAGGAAAAATAAACTGTAGATAAGAAACTCCGGCATTTATTAAATCAAAATCTTCAGTTGTGTAGTTGTATTTATAAACACCACCAACTTTGGGATCTGGTTCGTTAGTGTTTTTTAAAGAGAACTGACTTTTTATAATATTCTTAACGTTAGAGGGTTTTAGCTTTTCCATTCCTCTAAGGGAGGGTTTCAAGTTTGTTTTCCAATCTTCTTCTCCTACATTTGAGATATTTGCGAAAAAATCAAGAGTAGTTGCTGCTTGTGAAGCCATAACCTCATCCATTTTCCCTGTTATTTCCTGACTTGCACTTCTGATTTCAACTTTTGCAGTTTCAGCGGGCATATTTGTTAGGGGATTATTAACTGGATCTTTCTTGCATCCGGAAATGTATAATAATGAGGCTGTTACAAATAATAACAAAAATGCATAAATTGTTTTTTTCATAATTTGTTGAACTTTTAGTTTATATATAATTGTGACTTACAAAATTAATATTCTAAATAGAATTAGGCAAATAAATTAGGCCATGATTGTGTCAGCTTTTTAAGTGAAAAATTTAACAAGGCAAATTATTGTATTACAAGCATGATTCTACCTATGCTATCACCTTCTTACAAATATAAAAAGAAGTAAACAGGTGAAACTAAAAGTATTATTTTTACAGTTCTAATTCCTAAAAAATGAAAAGATTTAAGCCATTGACACTAATCATTGCACTCTTAATGTATTTTGCATTCTCTTGCTCAACAGATATTGAGTCTGATAATACAGAGAATTTGGACCATTTTCCATGGGCTTATGAAGGTATTTCTGAGCTAAGAAGGGGAGATATTATTGTGAAAGCCAACAGCAATTTTTTTCCGGCAACTTCTTTTGTTGAAAATGGATGGAAAGCAGGACATGCGGCAATTGTAATTCAGGGTTTCGAATGCGAAAATACTGACAGTTTACTTGCTAATACCGTGATTTTTGAGTCTCATTCAAGACCTTTGCCTAGAAATCATCAACTTAGGGAGGTAAAGGCCATTGATATTAATAAAAATCCATTCCTTCATAATGATAGTTTTACTGATAAATATAAAGGGAGTCGCTACCGTTTAAGATTAGAGTTATCTACTAATCAGATAGATTCGATTATCAGTTTTATAACAAACCAAAAAGGCAGTTTCTCTAGCTGGAATGCAATTAAAAGATATCCAAACAGTATGGAGATCAGGGAGCATGTTGATTCTGCTTATAGAGAAAATTGGGCAGATAATACTCACTGGTATTGTTCATTGCTGATTTGGCAAGCCGTATTATATGCAACCGGAATAGACTTAGATGCCAATGCCGGATATTTTGTTTATCCTAACGACTTAATTATGAGTTCTTTTTTTGATAATAAAGACAACCATAAGGGGAGAGCGCGTTTCTAAATTTTTATTGACATAATTCTTCTTATGCTTATAAGAAAATCGTCGACATATTCGTAACTACCATCTTTGTAATACACTACAAAATCAAGTTTATCGCTTTTAGGTCTAGTTTTGAGCTTTACTATTCCTACAGTTTTTCCATCTGATTTAGAGTATATCTTAATCCTGGAATTCTTGTTAAAATCAGATACATAATCAAATGAATTCCTACCTATACCTTTGTTGTATACATTGATATCTATTATTAATGGAAACAATTCAACTTTCATTAAAAGCTTATTTATATAATATGACACTTCATCTTCAAAACCAAGATTTGCATCTACATTCCATGTTAGTATTTGTCCTGATGAGCCACTTATCAATATTTCGCATTTCAGTTTACCTGATTTTTTCCTGAGCTTTGTAGACATGTTTATTGAAATATCGTATTCATCAAATTTGGCCTTAAAGTCAATTGCTAAAGGCATACCGTAATTTACTTCTGCATAATGATTTATTTCCATTGCTTGCTTACTGCCAATATACATTACAGCTTGTAATGAAGTAGGGATATTGAAATTGCTGGATGTTGATTTTGCATCGTATTCAACTACAATTAAACGAACATCGGCATTTCTATTTACAGCGTCTTTAAAAACTAAAACTAATGAATCGGAATCTGCTTTTTTTTCAAACTCATTGTTTTCAACATTATGCTCGAATATTCCTTTATGTTCATTAAAGTTATACTCAACAGTATCTGTAATTTCTGAATCGCTGGTTAGTAAAAACGGAAGTGGAATTTTATTTATGGTCTGCAATTTCCTAAGTGCTAAATAGGGTCTGGTTTCAACAAGTTTGTCGTGCAACCTGATTATTTCATTATCAAATGCTTTCAAATGAGATGAAGCCTCGTGCTTATCCATTTGATTAGTGCATGACAAAAGAAATAACACAAACGTACTTGATACTATTAAAATGAAAATAAAGTGATTGAATTTCATAATTATGAAAATTTAATTCCGCAAAATTAATTAAATAAACTCTTAAAACACTTAATTATCAGGCATTTTTCAAAAAAGATTATTAGTGGATTAAACTTTCTTTCAAAAACTTCATCAAAGAAATAAAGATGTTTAATTAAAACTTAAAACAATGAAAACTTCAAGAATTATATCTGCATTATTTATAGCAGGATTATTATTAATGATGGCTTCGACGGAAGCAAACGCGCAAAGAGGCAGATCAAATGCAAGAAGTGCATCAATTGAAGATGCACCCGGAACATTTGAGCCAAGGGATTTTTGCAGCAATATTCCTAATATTACTGAAGAGCAACGTGCGAAGATTAATGAACTTAGAACAGTCCACTTGAAAGATGCCACTCAGCACAGAAACAAAATGGCCGAACTAAGAGCTCGTAAAAGAACATTAATGTCGGGCGAAAGAGTTGATTTAAAAGAAATTGACAAAATTATTGACGAAATGTCGGCATTGCAAAATGCTCAAATGAAGTCGAGAGCAAAACATCATCAGGAAATTAGAAATCTGTTAACAGAAGAGCAAAGAGTGTTTTTTGATGCTCGTGGTCAGCAAGGTGATAGAAAAATGATGAAAAAAGGTCAAAGAAGAATGCATAGATAGGTTTGATGTTGTTATTTAATTAGTTTGTTTAACTGCCGGAGGGAATTATTCGTCCGGCAGTTTTGGTTATTATTGTTTATGATATTGTTTTAACCAAAAAAAATTCTTTAGTTTGCAGAAAAATAATAGCTATGGAACATCAAGGTATGATGCTAGGTATTATGATAACATACTTGGCTGTGATTACCGTAATTGGAATATATGTCGGACGAAAAGTTAAGTCCTCGAGCGACTATGCTATTAGTGGGAGAAATCTTCCTGGCTGGGTAGCTGCATTATCAGAAAGAGCAACAGGTGAATCGGCATGGGCATTATTGGGGTTGCCCGGAGCAGCTTATGCTCTCGGACTTACCGAAATGTGGACTGCCATTGGTTGTGCAATGGGTATTATTCTAAGTTGGTTGTTTCTTGCCCAAAAGATAAGGTCTGAAGCTGAGAAATATAAAGCTGATACATACATTGATTTCATTGCTAAAAGACATGGAAGCACAGGCCGGTATATTCAGATATTTGGTAGCATGTTTATTGCTTTTTTCTTCTTTTTTTATGTTGCAGCTCAATTTATTGGAGGGGGAAAAACAATAAATGAAATGTTTGGGCTTAATATTGGTATTGGAATACTGATTGTAGCTTTGTTTGTAATTCCCTATACAATATACGGAGGCTTTAGAAGCGTTGCTTATACAGATGTATTACAGGCAATTATAATGATTGTAACTCTGGTTGTAGGGCCAATTGTTGGGATTTATTACATCTCAACTAATCCGGATGTTTTTGCCTCTACAATTCCACAGGCTATTCAGAAATCTGGTGAGGCATATTCAAATCTAACAGGCATGACGAAAGGATTTGGTTCGGGTATTATTATAGTTACCGGTCTAAGCTGGATGTTTGGATATTTGGGAGGTATGCCACAGCTTACTGTTAGATATATGGCAATAAAAAACCATAGCCAGGCTAAAAAGGCCAGAAACATTGCAATCAGTTGGACAGTTTTGGCTTATACAGGTGCACTATTGCTGGGATATATAGGTTTAGCCATTTTTGGTCCAAGATCGGCAGAACTTGTTGATGTTGAAACAGTTATGCCTGCGGTAATATTCAAAATCTTTCCTCCATTTATTGCCACTATCCTTGTAACAGGGGCTTTTGCTGCTATGATATCTACTGCTAATTCACTGTTAATTCTTACTTCAACTGAAATAAGCGAAAACATTGTAAATAACAATAAATACAGAAAAAAATTAACTGTTTCAAACCTTTTTGTATCAAGAAGTGTTACAGCTTTAATGGCAATTGCTGCTTTAGTTTTGGCTTATCTTACTAAAGATATTATGGTTTATAGTTTGGTTAAGTACGCCTGGGCGGGAATAGGGGATACTTTTTCCGTTATAACTATATTAACTCTGTTTTGGAAAAGGTTTCATGCCAAAGCAGCATTTTTAACTATGGTGGCGGGTTTTGTATTTACTGTAGTTTGGATTCAAACCGGAATGGAACAATACATTTCATGCTTGATAATGACTTTTGTTGTGGCTTTGTTTACTGCTGTTATATCAACTTTGATTTTTAAACAGAAAAAAATAACATCTTAATGAGATTCTATAAAATTCCTGTCTTTCTGGCGAATGAAGCTTGTCCTAATAAATGTGTGTTTTGCAACCAATACGCAGTTGCAAGCCTAGATAAAATTCCTCTTCCGCACGAGCTACCTGCGTTATTTGAAAAGCATTTCCAAACATTTAAAAAAGTAGATAGTAATATTGAAGTTGCTTTTTTTGGAGGAAATTTTACCGGTATTGATAGGGAATTGCAGAAAAAGTATCTTGAAGTTGCTGTTAAATATTTAGACATGGGCAAGATTCATGGAATCAGAATAAGCACCAGACCTGACTTTATTGACCATGAGAAACTTATGTTCATTAAGTCGATGGGGGTTTCTGCTATCGAACTTGGAACTCAATCAATGGATGAAAATGTTTTGAATGTATGTCGGAGAAATCATACAGGATTGGATTCTGAAAATGCTGCCAAATTAATAAAAGATTTTGGGTTTGAACTTGGCATGCAAATGATGACAGGACTACCAGGTGATACCGAAGAAAAAAGTATTAACACCGCGAAAGAAATAATCAGGCTGGGAGCACAAACTACGAGAATTTATCCATGTCTTGTTGTTAGGGGAACTGAACTTGAAATGATGTATAAAAGGGGAGAGTATAAGCCGCAAACACTCGATGAAGCGATAAAACTAACAGCAAAGCTTGTCGGTCTTTTTGAGGATGCAAATGTTAATGTGTTAAGGGTTGGATTACATCCAAGTGAAGGATTTATAAGAGGAGAGGAATTAGTTGACGGACCTTTTCATCCGGCATTTGGAGAATTGGTTAGATCAGTAATGTGGTTTAATAATTTCAAAAAAGCAGATTTCCCTGATTCAAAATCAATCTGTATTACAGTAAATCCCAAAAGTATTAACTCTGCAATCGGACATAGTGGATGTAATAAGATTTGGTTGAAAAAGAAATTTTCAAATGTTATATTTAAAACAGACAATTCTGTTGGTATTAAAGAGTTTTATGTTGATCCTTGTTGATAAAAAGATTCCACAAAAGGCACTTCACAAACTATCTGAGTATGGTGATGTAATACTATTTGAAACAAACGGTATAACATACGATGCAATTAGCGGGCATCCTGATATTTTCTTTTGTCAAACTCCTGATAATCTTATTGTTGCTCCAAATACACCTCAGGAATATGTAGATATTTTATTAAATAATGACATTAAATTTACATTTGGCAACAAACATGTGGGTAAAAAATATCCTGAAACAGCGATCTATAATGCCTTGATAACTAACAAAATTGTTCTACACAATACATCAATTACCGATTATAAAATTCTTCAAAACAATAAAGACAAACAAGTTATAAATGTAAATCAAGGTTATTCCAGATGTAATTGCATAGTTGTCAACGAACACTATATAACATCAGATGTATCTATTAGTAAAGCTCTTGTAAAGAATGGTCACGTTGTTACATATGTAAATCCAGAGAGGGTTTATTTAAAGCATTTCAAACATGGATTCTTTGGAGGGTGTTGTGGTGTATTTGGCAGCAAGTTGTTTTTATGCGGCTCATTAAACTATTTAAATCCTGAAGAAGCAAAAACCATTTCTAATATTCCGGGAATAGAATTGATTCAATTAGCCGAAGAAGGACTTTTTGATGTTGGAGGAATATTGTTCCTACAATAAATTATATGTCGCCGAGAATCGCATATTTAGTTTTTATTTTACTGTAGTTAGGAATATTGGGAAAATAAAGGTTGCAGATATTTTATCCCCAAACAGTATTTTTATTTTCACCTTTAAAATAATATATTTGTAAAGTAATAATATATAAATATTGTTAATAGATGGCTATCCCAAAGAAATTTTTTTTCTTAATATTTTTTTTTACCTCCACAGCTTGTTTCATAAATAAAATAGAAAAAGCCAATGATAATTTTGATAAAGGAAATTTTCTTTTAGCAGCAAAACAATACGAGGCTGTTTTGCCAAGACTTCAAAAAGTATTTGGTGATAATGATACCGTTCATTATGCATTTTATCTTGAAATGACAGCTTTATCATATATGAAATCTAATAATCTTGAAGAAGCTGAAAAGTATTTTAATTTGACAAAAGCTGTTTACGAAAGAATAGAAGAAACAAATAATACCGATTATGCAAATATTTTATTGAATTTGGCAGATGTTTATAAAGGAAAAATGGATTATGACAAATCACTGTATATTTATGAAAGATCCATAGAAATACTAAAACAAGAGCATCTATCAACACCTATCTATGGAATTGCATTACATAATTTAGCCGAACTGTATTTCAAAACAGGAGATAATGACATTTTTCTAAAGATGTTTATTGAAGCACTAGAGCATTTGGAAATGAATTTCGGGAAAGCGCACCCGCATTATGTGATAGGTCTTGTTAACTTAGGTAGATTGCA
Organism: uncultured Bacteroidales bacterium; assembly: GCA_964601515.1. Taxonomy (GTDB): domain Bacteria; phylum Bacteroidota; class Bacteroidia; order Bacteroidales; family UBA7960; genus PWND01. The sequence goes on from CAZRNU010000039.1 coordinate 22,966, forward strand.
TAAACAAATGAAGAATTATGGCAAAGCAATAGATTTGCTTGTCGGAGCAAAAGAAATAATTGAAGCAGATATTACAACAGACCATCATCAATATAATGTAATTCTAGCAGAATTACGAGATTTATATAGAATAACGAGTAAAGAAGACACAAAAACAGCATATAATTACTTTAACAATGAGCAATATAAAGAAGCTGCTAATGCTTTCGCCTTAATTCAGCCCAAGATAGAATTAATATTTGGAGAATATGACACAATTTTTTATTCGCGCTTTCTATTTAATAACGCATTTGCATATGAGAAAATTAGACAATATAATAATGCATTAGAGTATTATGTAAAAGCAAAACACATATATGAGCATGTTGGAGGCACATCTGATCCTTTTTATGGTTTATTATTAAATAATTTAGCAGGATTATATCAAGATTTAGGGCATCATGAAAGAGCTTTGCACCTCTTTTTAGAATCAATAGAAATAACTAAGAAAAACGCTGGTGTCAATAGCGAAGAGTATTTAAGACGATTAAACAATCTTGCAGTTTTGTATGAAATAATGGGTGATTTTAAAAAAGCCTATCCGTTGCAAATTAAGGTTGTTGAAAAAACTAAAAAATTATTAGGGCAAGAGCACCCTAGTTATATTAATAGTTTAAGTAATTTGGCAGTCTTATTAAATAATATGGGGAAGTATGACATTGCTATTAAAACCCACCTTGAAGTATTGAATCTTACGGAAAATACACTAGGTAAAGACCATTTCGATTATGCTTTAAGATTAAATAATATTGCTGTTTTATATATATATACAAATGCTTATGAAAACGCTCTAGGCGCTTTACAAAAAGCAATGGTAATATCAAATGCTAATCACCCTAATTATGCCTATTTATTAAACAATCTCTCTGAAGCATATAGTGACCTTGGTCAATTCGATGAAGCCTTAAAATACAACAATAAATCATTGGCTGCAACAATAAAGTTCTACGGAGAAGAACATCCTCTCTATGCAGCTAGACTGGGCAATAGAGCTGCAATCTATATGAATCTAGGGAAACATAACGAGGCATATCTAACATGTGTT
>CAZRNU010000040.1:0-23893 GCA_964601515.1 uncultured Bacteroidales bacterium
GCATAGACTCTTTAGTAAGGAAAACTGTTGCTTGAGTTGATGCTCCCACGGTAAGACCAAGGAAAATCGTAATAATATCAATAAGAGATGTTCTTGCAGTTTCTGCAAGTCTGTTTGTTACACCACTTTCTTTCAGCAAATTACCGAAGAACAACATTCCAAGCAAAGGCAGAGCGGTTGGCATAATGAATGTTGTAAGCAAAATACCTACAATCGGGAAAATAATTTTTTCCTGTTTAGGAACAGCGCGAGGCGGTTTCATTCTTATAAGTCGTTCTTTTTTTGTAGTAAGAAGCCTCATTATAGGTGGCTGAATTACGGGTACCAGAGCCATATATGAATATGCCGCAATAGCAATTGGCCCAATAAATTCTGGTGCCAGCTTTGAAGAAAGGAAAATGGCAGTAGGGCCATCTGCGCCGCCAATAATAGCTATAGCTCCGGCTTGTTCCGGTCCAAAGCCAAGCAAAAGCGCAAATGAATAAGCGGCAAATATTCCAAACTGAGCTGCTGCGCCCAGAAAAACAAGTTTAGGCTTAGAAAGCAATGATGAAAAGTCGGTCATTGCACCAATCCCAAGAAATATAATAGGTGGATACAAACCCCGCTGAACCCCGAAATAGAGTTGATTCAGCACACTCCCTTCTTCATAAATTCCTATCTGAAGTCCGGTGTTTTCAGCAAACGGGATATTCCCCATTATAATGCCAAAACCAATAGGGATAAGCAACAGAGGTTCATAATGTTTTGTAATGGCGAGATATATAAAGAACAAGCCAACACAAATCATAATTATATGTCCCCAAGTAACACTAGCAAATGCGGTATAACCGATAAACTCACCAATTTGCTGAATTATAAACTGATACAAACTAACATTTTCCATATTATTCTCCTATCTCTATCAAAACATCACCTTCCATAACAGTTTGTCCGGGGCGAACTTTTACTGAAACAACAGTACCTTCCCTGTCGGATTCAATTGAGTTTTCCATTTTCATTGCTTCAAGTACCATAAGCTTCTGACCAACTTTTACTTTATCGCCAGGATTTACCAGAATTTCAAGAATTGTTGCCGGTAGCGGAGATTTTACCAATCCTGTTCCGGCTTTAGTTTGTGCTTTTGTTCCGGTTGATTCCGATGGTGTCGACTCAGTTGAAGGAACTGCTGCTGCTCTTACCAACTTTGGAGTTTTAACAGGCTGAATAGCTTTTTCTACCTCAACTTTATACTCAGAACCATTGATTTCCAAATCAATAATGTTGTCTTCTATTGATTTTATTGTTACATCGTAAGCGTTTCCGTGTATAGTAAACTTATAATTCTTCATTTGATATTTATTTGGGCATATTTCTTAATCCGTAAATTTTCGAACTCCAAGGAGAGTATGTTCTGGATACTTTTTTTATTGTTAGAATAGTATCTTCATAATCATGAAGTTCGGATCTGTATAAATATAATGCAGCAGCAATAGCAGCATTTATTTCTCCCGACATTTCCTCAACTAAAGCCGGCTTGGTTTCTAGTGCAATTGCTTCTTCAGAAACATCAACTTTCTTTTTCCTGAAAGTAAAAAACGCCTTAAGTTTATCTTTAAAAGACTGTCGGAATAATACCGGAGTGTTATTGAAAATTACAAAAAGCATAATCAGAGCAAAGAATACAATGCTCATTCCCAATACAGCCATTAGCAATCCATAAGGGTCGTTCTCAGTAAATACACAAAGTTCATCAGCAACTTCAACTGAGTGAATTACTAATGAATCGGTTGTAATTATGTTTAAAGAATCTGTCATCGCTGTATTTTTATAGTGGGATATTAGAATGTTTTTTCGGAGGATTCACGTCTTTCTTTGTAGCCAGTGACTGTAGAGCTCTGATAATTCTAAATCTTGTATTTCTTGGTTCTATAACATCATCAATATATCCATATTTTGCAGCAACATATGGAGTTGCAAATTTGTCGATATACTCTTCCTCTCGTTTAGCAATAAATTGCGCTTTTTCTTCGTCATTCATTTCGCTAATTTCCTTACTATTAAGAACTTCGATAGCACCTTTAGGACCCATTACTGCAATCTCAGCCATTGGCCAAGCGTAGTTAATGTCGCCACGAAGATGCTTAGAGCTCATAACGCAATATGCTCCTCCATAGGCTTTACGAAGTATAACAGTAATTTTTGGGACGGTAGCTTCACCATAAGCAAAAAGCAACTTAGCGCCATGAATTATAATACCACCATATTCCTGTGTGGTTCCGGGTAAGAAACCGGGAACATCAACTAAAGTAACGATCGGAATATTAAATGCATCGCAAAATCTAACGAACCTTGCTGCTTTACGTGATGCTGCAATATCAAGCACACCTGCAAGATAATTTGGCTGATTAGCAACTATACCAACAGAAATACCATTAAAACGAGCATATCCGGTAATTATATTTGCTGCATAGTTTCTTTGAATTTCTAAAAACTCCCCATCATCAACTATTGCTTCAATTACATCCTTAACGTTATAAGGTTTGTTAGGATTTTCAGGTATAATCTCGTTTAATGAATCTTCAAGTCTGTCGATTGGATCGGTGCAATTTACTAAAGGCGGTTCTTCCAGATTGTTTTGTGGCAGATAGCTCAATAGTTTGCGAATTAACAAAATGCCTTCTTTTTCATCTTCTGCAATGAAGTGAGAAACACCGGATTTTGTTCCATGAACAACACCACCTCCAAGTTCCTGATCTGTAACATCTTCACCTGTAACAGTTTTTACAACTTTAGGACCTGTAACAAACATATAAGAGTTTTCTTTGGTCATAATTGTAAAATCGGTAAGAGCAGGAGAATAAACAGCACCGCCGGCACAAGGTCCAAAAATTGCACTTATTTGGGGCACAACTCCCGAAGCCATAATATTGCGTTGGAATATTTCAGCATAACCTGCGAGGCTATTAACGCCTTCTTGGATACGTGCACCACCGCTGTCGTTTAAGCTAATAATCGGAGCACCCATTTTAAGTGCTTTGTCCATTACCTTGCAAATTTTTTCTGCATAAGCAAGAGACAAAGAGCCTCCAAAAACAGTAAAATCCTGTGCAAAAACATATACCAATCTTCCGTCTATTGTTCCATATCCGGTAACAACTCCATCGGCGTAATACTTCTTATCCTCAAGTCCGAAATCACTGCAACGATGGGTAACAAACATATCAAACTCTTCAAAGCTACCTTCATCGAGCAGCAGGTCGATACGTTCGCGTGCGGTCATTTTACCTCTTTTATGTTGAGAATCAACTCTCTTCTGACCTCCACCAAGTTTAGCAAGTTCTCTTTTTTCAAGTAATTCTTTAATCTTATCTACAAAGCTCATAAGTTAGGTATTAGGTGTCAGGTATCAGGTATCGGGTATCGGGTATCGGGTATCGGGTTTATATTTTTAACCGCTATCCTGATATCTGACAAATATTTTTAATTTTTTTTCTCGCAGAGTTCGGTTAAAACACCACCGGTTGATTTTGGATGAAGGAAAGCAATATCCAATCCTTCAGCTCCTTTTCTAGGTTTAGCGTCGATAAGTTTAATTCCTTTTTCTTCCATAACCGCAAGAGCGTTTTCAATACCTTCAACTGCATACGCAATATGATGAACGCCTTCGCCTTTTTTCTCTATGAATTTGCCTATCGGACCCTCAGGATCTGTTGATTCGAGAAGTTCAATTTTTGTTTGACCAATCATAAAGAATGCAGTTTTAACTTTCTGGTCTTTAACTTCTTCAATTGCGTAACATTTTAATCCTAATACTTCTTCGTAAAATTTAATTGATTCCTGCAAGTTACTTACAGCAATACCAATGTGTTCTATGTGTTTGAGTTTCATAATGAAAGGGGGGTTTAAAATTTTGCGCAAATATAGGGTTTTTTGAATGCAATAAAAACAGCAACATATTTAAATTTTGTTATTTCGTCAAGATTAACAAATGATTAAAAAATTTGTCGGTAAAAATTATTCACAAACTTCATTTTAACAAAAAATCATTACTTTTATAACCTGAGAAAACACAAGAGAATATTTTTGCGTTTTTTTAAACCCATATTTTGCTAATAATCAATTATTTCCACTTCAAACTCCACATTTATGAAAAACATATTGGTAGCAATTGACTTCTCTGAATGTTCTTTAAATGCACTCAATTATGCAGCAATGATTGCAGAAAAGATAGGTGCTAATTTGAATCTTTTGCATATATGCAAACCTTTTTCCAAGAGTCTGTATTATCCTGACACAAAAGCTCAGGAGAAGAAAGAATCTGAAATCAAGCTTAAAGATCTTGCTGATCAATATCAGAAAAAAATAAAAGGAACTGTTACGTCCTCAGTAAGAGAAGGTAAGGTTTATAAAGAGATAGTAAATCAGGCTAAGTATAATGATTCTTACCTAATAGTTGTTGGGGCACATGGTATTTCCGGGTTTGAGGAGTTTTTCTTAGGGTCGAATGCTTACAAGGTAGTAACAACAGCACCATGTCCGACATTAACAATTACAGATGATTTTAAAACCGAGAAATTTGAAAGGATAATGCTTCCTATAGACAGCAGTATAGAAAGTCGTCAGAAAACAATGTTTACCGCAGAAATTGCCGAGCAGCTTGGGGCAACCATAAATGTAATCGGAGTATTTAACTCAAAAGATTCTACAATACAAAACCGCATAAAACAATATTGCACTCAGGTAGTAAATTATTTGGGAAAGAAAAACATTAAAAACACACTTGAGTTTTCGGAAGAGAACAACATTTCTGACGCAGCTCTGAAGTATGCAGAAAAAATCAAGCCCCAGTTAATTGCAATAATGTCGGAAGCAGATCCACTTTCAATAAACATGATTTTAGGTTCGAATGCACAGAAAATGGTACATCAGTCGAAATACCCTGTATTGTGTATGCATCCTAAGAGAGAGTATAATTATCCTGCTGATTTTAGTGGTACGGTGTAGGTTTAATAAACCTTCACAATTCCTGTGTGTCCGTTGATTTCTATTACAGCGTTGTCTTTTATTAATTCGGTAGCTTTGTAAACGCCTAGCACCGCCGGAATTCCGTATTCGCGCGAAACTACAGCTCCGTGTGAAAGCATACCGCCGGTTTCGGTTACCAACCCGCCTATTCTTGCAAAATATGGAGTCCATGCGGGATCTGTAAACCTTGTTACAAGAATTTCTCCTTCTGCAAGTTTGTTGGCTTCGAAAATTGTATTTATAACTCTTGCTTTCCCCTTATAAACTCCCGGAGCTCCGGTAATACCTGAAAGCTCATTTTTAGATGATAACTTAAAAACCCTTTTTGCTTTCTTTTCGCTCTTTTTCCAGATTTCGTTTGGTTTATTGAAATTGGCAAAGCTTTTATACAGAATCTTATTTTTCTCAATAAGATTTTGATAATACTTCACATTCTTACCCTCTGCAAGGGAAAAAGCTTCATTAAACTTCAAAAAGAACACATCGTTTCTTTGATTTATTAAACCATTTTCAAGCATTTTATCTGCAAGCTTAAGCAGGCAAAAACGGATATAGTAATACATTTTTGTGGAATAATCTCGCATTTCTTCTCTCCACCATAGCAAGTGCCGATGAATTTTAAGGTTTTTAAGCAATGATTTGCTTTTTACTCTTTCCTTTTCATTTACATAAACCTCAAACTGCTTTTGGTTAGACAATCTAAGATCTTCTGCTTCAGGAGATTTCACAAAATCAATAAGAATATTAAAAGCCTGCAACGGATCTTCGTCCCAGTTTGGAACATTAATTTCAAGTTCTCTAATGCTATGAAACCTATGCTTACTAATAAGTGATTTAAGCTCATTTGAAAAGGGGAATATTTCTGATGATTTGTAAAACTCAAATAGTTGATTTGCAGTAATATTAGAATAAAAGTCATTGGCATTTCTATCTTCAATTATACTGCGGCTTAAATCATAAAGATCTATGGTTGGTTTAAGGTGTGCCAGATTTTTTAGTCCGCAAATCAGTTTTATATATTCAATCTTATCAGCATTCTTTTTGTTGTATTTATCAACGGCTTCCTGGCAAAAAGTAGCAGCATTCGAATTATCGTAAATTGTAAAGAAATAACCACCTTCAAGCATCAGATAATGCTTTTCGATAAGTGTTTTTGTAATTTCAGCAACCTCATCAATCGAAAGAGAATTAAAATCGAGAGAGTCTATGTGCGAAAACACTTCTTTAACTTTATCAATTGCATATCTGCTTTTTTTAGATCTTCTGGCAATAGACAGTTTTGTTGAAATAAGAATTTTAACCCCATTAAAAATACTAATCGGAGTAACCTTAGTAACATGCCCATTGCCTTCATAATCAGGCTCTATGCCAAGGCTTAAATCAAAATTTCTTTCATTAAACCCCGGAATTTTCTTAACACAATCTTTGGCTGCCTGCATATTCCAGTAAGAATATCCAAACCACCAATTGAACCATTTAATGTTTTTTCTGCGATTTGGAGCTCCAATAGTTTTAAAATATTCGGGCATAGTATTTTCAAAAATGTATTCATACAAGGAATACATCATTGGAGTGGCAATAGAAGAGGAAATTCCGCCATCTTTCAGGTCGGCATTTGTCCATTCAAATTCTACATCAAAATGGATGGAAGTAAGTGGCCTTGATTGTACTATGTAAAAAGCATTGTTAAAATATGCCCATTCAATATCAAGAGGTTCGCCATAAAATTGCTGTATTTCTAAACATATTGATGAAAGCTTTCTAACCTGCAGCTCGTTAATTAGTTTTAATTCACTCTTGTTTTCTGCAACAGCATTGTTTAATTGTCTAATTTCATCAGTGTACCAGTTGTATGCATAGCTTTCAGGATTTACAATTCCTTGCACCAGATTTTCACCCAGTCCGGCAACAACTTCAACCACCATTTCTTTGTCGTTTCCGGTTAGCGGGTTTGCCGTAAAAACAACACCCGACAATTCAGAATCTATTTGACCTTGTATTACAACATTCATTTCAATATCTTTGGGAGAAATATTGTTATTGTTGCAATAAGCCAGAACTTTTTCACCAAACTGCGACGCCCAGCATTTTCGCAATGAATCTATCAGTTTGGCGGTAGAATCTATGTTTAAGTACGACTCAAACTGACCTGCAAAAGAGTTTGTGTTGCCATCTTCAATGCTGCCCGAACTTCTTACTGCTACTCTGCAAAAGCCTTTCTTAAGAATAGCATTAAAAAATTCAATAATTTCATTTTCAATATTTTGCGGAATTTCTGCTCGCTCAATATGAGAAATAATATCAGCAACTTTATTAGATTCGTGATAATCTGAAAGTTGACTGATTTTTTCTTTTAAATCCGGATTAAAATTTAAAAAATCGGAATACGCAGCGAAACAAACTATTCCCCCATACGGAACATTAAAACCGGCTTTATAAAGTTGAGATAAACGAAAGGCTTTTCCACCTGTGCCGGAAGGAAAATTAATATCTTCGAATGTTATTACAAAAGTCATAATCACAATTTAGGTTTCGAAATTAATCTTATTAAAGTGGATTTTTTCTTAATCCGACCGAAAAAAGCAAAACATTGAAAAACATGTGCAACCCAAGGTAGAAAAATGTGCCGGCTATAAAAAACAACAAATTCATATCAGAAAAAATGATTAGAGCAAGCATACATCCTACAGGTGAATCGGCCTGATCTATCATTACATTATAAAACTTCCCGGGTTTTCCTTCATCTATGCCCAGCATTCTTTTGGCAAAGCTATTTGGCAATTCAGCAATAACATAACCTAAGCCGTAAGCTATTCCGACGAGAGCAGGAGAATACGTTTCAAAATCAATAATATTGAGAGAGCTGATTGACTGATAATTAACCGTTAGCCAATGCAAAAAATACGTTGCAGGTATTGAGAGAACCACCATTGCCAAAAGACCTCTGAAGGTTTTGCTATTCCCAAAAATTCTTTTACCTCCGGCTTTTCTATAAAAGTCTAAAGGATAATTCAACCTACTGAATAAATTAAACTTAACAACAATCATGTGCAGAATTGCTGCTATGGTAGGTGGAATTGCAAACACAAGAAGTTTCAAAACAAGCATAATTCAACTTTTTTAATTATAACTATTTTAACTTGCTTAACATTAATGGGAATAGCCAGATATTTCCCAACAAAGAACCTGCAACAGCTATTGCGCACAATATTCCAAAATACGACAACCCAACAATGCTGCTTGAAGCAATTATTACAAAACCTGCAAATAAAGCAATAGATGTGGAAATCATTGCCGAAGCAGTTTTGTCGAGGCTAATATCGGCAGCAACTTTGCCTGAAGCCCCATTTTTTCTTTCCTTCAGGTATGCATACATAAGGTGAATAGAATCGTCGAATGCTACTCCAAGTATTATGCACGTAATAACAGCAGTACTTTGGTCAACTGCTATCCCAAAAATCCACATAGTAATCAGTATCAAAGCAATAGGGAAAAGATTAGGTAAAAGCGACAAAAACGCCAGTTTAAAGCTCCTGAAACAAATCACAATAAGTGCAAGAATTAAAAAGAAAGCAATTAAAAACGTGCGAATTTGGCCCCAAATAATATGATTATTCATTTCTACGTACATAGGAAGATATCCCCTGGTCGACATTTTTATGTTTTGTGAGTTTCCATATATTTCATTAAAACAAAGGATAATTCTATCCAGAATAATTTCATAATCGGCTGAAGAAGCAATTTTAGTAGATGCGCTAATTCTAAGCTCGTTAAAAGCCTCATTATCATACTTTTGAAATTTATCTGTCCTATTTTGAAGATAAATCTGTAATAGCCTCTCGGCAACAATCACATTATCAGGAATATAATGTTCTTCAGTTTTATATAATGCAGAATTGATATACCCTATTATATCGGCTGTTGAAAAGATATTAGCAAAATAGCCGGTTTCTTTCAGCTTGGTTTTAAACTCAACAATTTTGAAAATATCATCTATGTTGAATGCAGAGTCTTTAATCAGCAATATTTCTACAGGCAAAAACGGACCAACATTTTCTTCAATCAAGAAATTATCATTAATAACAGTCGAATTTTTCTCCAAATAATCGAAAGGATAAGTTTCTGTTTTCATCTTAGAGATTGAAAACAAAGCAATTGCAATTGTAAGAGGAAATAGTATAAGAACTAATTTGGGTTGTTTGTAATTCAGTTTTGCGAAAATGTTTGTAATAACACTTGTTTTAGAAGTAAGCTGAACATTCTGATAGTTCGATTTTTCTCTTTTGGGGGGAAATAATAAGAATGCTACTGAAGTAACTACAAATGAGCAGATAAACACTAAAGCCACTCCAACAGCTGCCAAAATTCCGGTTTGTTTTATTACTTCGATTGAAGAAGCATATAAAGACACAAATCCCGCCATAGTTGTAGTTGCAGTAAACAGACAAGGAATAAAAACATACTTTAATGCCTTCTTTAACGACTCTTCAAGTGAAGCCGAGGAGGATACAAATTCACGATGGCAAATATTTACAATATGAATGGAAGTTGCTGTACCTGTTATAAGAAGTAATGTTGGGATTACAACAGTGATCATATTAAATGCGCCACCAAATACAGTGAATGCTGCAAACAGCCAAATAACAGGAATTAAAACCGACAGTACTGAAATCAGAACATATCGCCATTTTCTTAGAAATACAAAAAGCAGAATAACCACAGCCAAAATGCTTAATATAGAAACTTTAGCACTTTCCTTTGCTGTTGTAATGTTTAAGGCTTCATTAATTATAGGAATTCCTCCAAAATGTGCAGTTTCAAAATATTCGCCAACAATTGCTTTAATTTCTGCTACATATTCAGGATTAGACAATTCGCCCTCTACAGCTTTAAGCATCGCATATATCATAAAACCATTTTCACTTTTATCAAAAAACAAGGCTTTATAATGAGGGTAAGAATTAATTCTGCTTTTAAAAACACTTATATGGTGCTCCGATTGAGGGATAGAAGGAAGCAAGGCAGAAATTCTCGGGCCAAGCGAAGTAGATGCAATAAAAGGAGCAGAAGCAGGAGAAAAAACACTGTGAACATAATCGAGAGAGTCTATTTTATTACTCATCTGCATCATTTTTTCAACAGTAATTATATCAAAAGCATCTACATCTCTAACATAAACTGCAATTATTTCATCGTTTGAATAACGGTTTCTGAAATCCAAGTAATTTTCAAACACTTCATCATCTTGAACAAACCAGATATCCAGCGAATTATCTATTCTGATGCCATCTTTCAGAAGATAAAAGCTTACAAGCACTGAAAATATTATAATAATGCCAATTGCCTTATAGTATTTTGTTAATATTCTCATAATCAGCGTATATGCTATTGTTGTTTTTGTTGCTTTTCTATTTTAATATAACCTGTGGAGCCATCCATAAAAATAATATCGCCGGTTTTAATAATACTTGTGGCTTTGTCGGCCCCAACTATGGTCGGAATTCCTAACTCTCGTCCAACAATTGCTGTATGCGACAAAAGAGATCCTTTCTCGCTAATAAGGCCTGAAGCTTTAGACATAAGGAAAATCCATCCCGGGTCAGTTATTTTGGTTACTAAAATAGTGTCTTGAACATTAAGCGTTAAATCAGGTTCATTTACAACCAAAGCCTTTGCAAGCACAGTTCCCTTGCTCACTGCTATTCCTTTTATTTCATTATCTGAAAGAGTATCTATTACAATATCTCCGCCAACAGGTGGATTATCAGACTGGTACATTATTCTGTCGGGTAGGGATTTCTTCTCAAAAACACTGTATTCTTTCTTACGACTTTCCACTAATGATTCTAAATTCGATTGATTATTTTTCAGACAGAAACTTTTAACATTCTCTATATCAACGTAATAAATATCGGATTTTTGAGATATTATGCCGGCTTTTTGCATCTCCCCTCCTAAATGGGCATACAACACCTTAACTGCTCCGTAGGCACGGGTGCGACAAAAGCGCATATTTTCCCTGTTTCTAATTGTGTTGCGGGCTAATTTTAGTATATAACTATAATAAAGTTTCCGCAGGGAATAACGGTATATCTTTTCATTTATTAGTTTTTCTGCTCTTTCCTTTATCTTTTGTTGATTTTGCTTAATTTCTTCTTTGGTAATTTTTGAACTTAAATGACTCTTTATCAATTCGATAACCTTTTCAGGTTTGTTTCTAAAAGATTCTGTTTCCAGTTTAAGTTCAGAAGTAGTTCTATCTCCATAAAGCTTTGAATATGAATTAATTTCATTAAGGAAATCGTTATGAGATGATTCTTTAATTTTAGAATAAATTATCCCTGAATTATTTTCTTCGAAAATCAGCTTCAAATCAGAATCATTTTTTACCATACTTACCATTTCCAACAAGCTTAGAAGCGGTTTTTCGGATTCTACATCAGAGATTCCGCAAAGAAGGTCGTTTGCAATATTATCATCATCTTCAAAGCCAAGAGATTTGACAATTTTTTTAAGCTTCCCATAACTTCTGAAAGCAATTAAGTCATTTATTAATGTTGGGTACCAATTATCAAACAAAGAAGCCGAGACATCTTCAATAAACAAGAAAACATCTTTTGGCGATTTTTCATTATATCTAAAGGACAATAATCTGTTATAATCTTCTGAAAATGAACTAAAAAACCTTCTACTCCACCTATTATGGAATAAAACCAGTTTAAGAAGTCTGATTTTTGATTTGATTTTTTGGATGGCAGAGACTTTTATTGGTAAAAAGCTTCCCTGCTTCAGACCAAGGCTGGTTTCCCAGTTTTTCATACTATTTTTTCCGGGAATAACTAAAGAAAGAGTTTTATACCAATTGTCGAGCCTGTAATACACTCTTCCCTCAAAACCTGCAATAAGGTTTGAGAGCACATTTTCCATATCAGGAAAATTTTTGACATTTACACCAACCGCTTTTACTGTTCCCTTAAAAACGTGGTAATAGTTGTTTTTGGCAAAACTTATGCTTAATGGCAGAGTAATGCCCGGGTATGATTCTGAAATATTTGTATTATCCAGAATTTTTAATTTTTCATTCTTAATTGTAGTAATTGGCCTTGCCTGCAGGAAATACACACTGCCATTTGTGTCAATCGAAAACTCTATATCAAGAGGTTTTTGAAATACTCTTTCAGCATTAAGAGCTTTTTCGGAAATGAACAAAATCTGGTCAACAGAAAGGCTTGGCAATGCTGCCTTATCACTTTCAACAGCTGTTTCTTTTAAGCTAAGGTTTTCATTATGATTGAATAAGAGAGCCGATTTTTTATTGGCAATTTTTTGATAAACATCGGAGTTTTGTCTGTTTACAAAAAACATATCTGCATCAACCTTTCCTGCAACTATACCTTCGCCGGCGCCATAGGCAGCAGTAATAATCAGATTATTGAGATTTCCCTCAACATCCATTGTAAAAACCACACCTGAAACTGTAGCATCTATCATTTTCTGAATTATAACAGACATTTTCTGAGGAATGATCTTACCATAAGTAAGCATCATATACATCAGAGCATTCGGGTTATATAGAGATGCAAAACATTTTTTTATCTTTTCTTCAAGTGTATCCGGAGAAACATACATAAAAGATGAATACTGCCCGGCAAAAGAGTAATCGGCGGTATCTTCGGCCTGAGCCGACGAACGAACTGCCATAAGGCTGTTTCCAAAAATAGATGTGCACTTAGCTTTTATTTCCGACAGGGTTTTGTCAGGAATTGAGATTTTCTCAATATGATTTTGAGCTTTTTGGGAAAAATCATTTAAAGAATCGACATTAGCAGATAAAGAAACCGATGCTTTTTCAAATTCATCGGTTTTGAAAATTTCTTTAAGAAAATCGAAAGTAAGCACGAAATATTCAGGAACGGGATAATTCAGTTCCTTAAGAAAATTTAAACCTGAAGCTTTACCACCGGCGAGGTTTGGTTCCATGCTTATTGTTTGATGTTAGATTCTATCACCAACAGGGGTCAAATTTACAGAATTAATTTTAATTCCGAATATTCCAAGTTTTACAAAAAAGAAACTGCTTATTTCGTATTTGTATGATTTTCAAAATATTGACTAATCAAAAACACGAAAAAGCAGTTTCTCGGAGCGAATTATTATTTATTAGAAACCAAAAATTTCTTCAAGAGTAAGGAATTGAATTTCACCGAATTTTTTAAGAGTTTCCAGATCAAGTTCATCCTTTTTACCAAGAACAAGAACATTGAATTCATTTCCTTTAACATACTTATTTTGAAACTCTTGCAAAGCTTTAAAATCCATGCCCGGAACAGTTTCAAACAATTCTTTTCTTATATCTGTGTCATAGCCCATTTTCTGAGCATTTAGGTAATTGAAAAGAATACTTGTGCGAGTAATTCTTTGAGTTCTTATTCTTTCGGTAATTGCTTCTTTAGCAGCAAATAAGCTTGACTCTGATGCAGGCATATTTACCATAAGGTCGTTCATTGCGCTTAAAGCATCATATAATTTATCATTTTGCGTACCTATGAACGAATAAATTACGTGGCTATTTTCAATGCGATTTGGTGTTGTAAAACTTGCAAATGCTGAATATGCCAATCCTTTAGCTTCTCTTAATTCCTGGAAAACGATAGAAGACATACCGGCTCCAAAGTATTCATTAAAAACATTAATCTGAGTATTTAATTGTCTTTGGAATGGGGCAGCTTTTGAGAATAATAGCAGATCTACTTGTTTCATATCGTAATCAACTACAAAAACAGTTCTACCTTTACGATCCATTATATCAAAAAACTTTTCTTCAGGAGTTGGTAAAAACTTCTTAGGAACTTTGTGATGTTTTGCAAGAGTTTTTGCAAGAGCCTTAGGTTCTCTTGCTCCGTAATACAATACTTTGTGTTCGTATGAAGTTAGTTTGCGCAAACGTGAGATAAGTTCTTCGCTGGTAACTTTCATTAAATCCTCATTAGAAATCTGACGAAGCAGAGGGCTGTTTTCTCCATATAATCCATAGTTATACAAAGCGTTCCAAAAAATAGCTCTTTTATCAAGTTTACTATTTTCTCTTGAGCGAATAATATCTCTTTTCAGATTTTCAAGTGCTTGTTCGTTAGGTTCGCAATTTGCCAGAAGATGTTCGAACAAGATAAGACTTTTGTCAAAGTTTTCTTCTAAACCACTTAGGAAAACAAATGAACGATCATCGCCCGGGTTTACATTAAAGCTACTTCCGAGTTTATAAAATTCCTGATTAATTTCTGCAGTAGAATACTTGTTAGTACCAAGATATTCAAGATAACTAATTGCCAGACTTAGAAGAGGGTCGTGATTGTTGCCCATTTCCAAAACATAATACAGAGTAAATAAGCTGTTTTCGTCATTTTTCTGGTAAAGCATTGGGATGTTTTTTCCAACCTTATGATGATTAATATCTTTTTTATAGTCGATAAAAACAGGTTCAATTGGATTAACCTTCATGCTTGCAATTGTTTTAAAGAAATCGCTTTCAACATCGCGATTAATTACAACAGGAGTAATTTGAGGTTTTTCGATTTTCAGAATATTCTCATCTTTTCCTTTTCTTTTATAAACAACCACATAGTTGTCGGCATAATACTTATTTGCAAAATCAACAATATCTTGTTTAGTAATTTTTTCAAGTCTTTCGAATCTGCTTACATATTGAGCCCAATCGGTATATTTAACAAAACTGTTTACCATTGCATTATTTCTGCCATTATTGCTTTGCAAGCCTCTAATTTCTCTGATTTTCAAATTATTGATTGCAGCAGGCAGAAGCCAGTCT
Source organism: uncultured Bacteroidales bacterium (assembly GCA_964601515.1). Lineage (GTDB taxonomy): Bacteria > Bacteroidota > Bacteroidia > Bacteroidales > UBA7960 > PWND01. Next base: position 14,834 of record CAZRNU010000040.1, read on the forward strand.
TCGAAATTTCCTTTTTTAAGATTTTCTATTTCTGCAAGCAGCAAGTCTCTAACTTCTTCCAGAGATTGCCCTTGTTTTGGGCTTCCGGAAAACATGTGAGCGGCGTATTGATTTTTATTATACACCCATGAGCCGGCGCCAAGAGTTTTCTGTGCCTGATTAATGTTAAGGTCGATAAGTCCGGCTCTTTGATTAGACAGAATCATATTTACAATGCCAAGGATTTCATTTTCACGAGTTCCAATTCCGGGCAGTCTGAATCCAAAAATAACGCTTTCAGCCTGAGGGCCAAATACTTCCAGTTCAGTTTTAGTAATTTCGGGTTGAGGAGGAAAAACATACTCTTGAAGAGGCTGAGGTTTCATTTGTCCGAAATACTTATCGATAAGCACAATAAGTTGGTCGGGATCGAAATCGCCTGACATTATAATTGCCATATTATTAGGAACATATCTGGCGTTGTAATAATTACGAATTGCAATGATTGAAGGGTTTTTAAGATGCTCTTGAGATCCCAATACTGTTTGAGTTCCGTAAGGGTGATTAGGATAAAGAGCAAGCATTAGAGCTTCGCTTTGTTTTCTTCCGTCGTTGTCGAGACTTATATTTTTTTCTTCGTAAACAGTTTCAAGTTCGGTATGAAACAATCTGAAAACAGGGTTTGTAAATCTTTCAGATTCAATCATTAACCATCTTTCAAGTTGGTTAGACGGGATATCATTAATATAAACAGTTTCGTCGAGGCTTGTATAAGCGTTTGTTCCTCTCGCGCCAAGAATAGAAAGCATTCTATCGTACTCGTTAGGGATAGCATATTTTGAAGCTTCATAAGAAACAGAGTCGATAATTTTATAAATATCTGCTCTTTCTTTAGCATCAGTTAGTTTGCTATGAACTTCATAAAGGCTGTCTATTTTATCAAGATAAACCTTTTCTTTTTCCCAATTTAAAGAACCAAATTTGCTTGTACCTTTAAACATAAGATGTTCGAGATAGTGAGAAAGACCTGTATTTTCGGCGGGGTCGTTCATCCCACCTGACCTCACGGCAATAGAAGTTTGAACCCTGGGTTCGTTTTTATATACTGAAAGATAAACTTTCAATCCATTTTCGAGAGTATATATTCTCGCATTAAGAGGGTCGCCCTCAACACTTTCGTAAGTGTACTTTTTTTGAGAAATCGCTAGCTGAGGAATAATAAGAATTGCCAACAGCAAGCCAAGAAGTTTAAATGTTTTGTTCATTTTAATGGGTTTTTACTTTATGATGAAATTTATTAATGGTTTAAAAATCAGAACGTAAAAGTATTGAATAGGTTTTATAAATATTGTGAAATGCTGATTTTTTGAGGTTTTTTAACGTTAAGAAATGTTGATAAGCTAAGTGTCTGCCCATATTGTTCAATGCCAAATCCTTTTTAATCTATACTTTATGATATAACAACAGTTTTGTTATATCAAAACTTGTATTTTAATTATATATTTGAACATTACACAATCCTATTTATTTTTGTTTTAGCTTTGTAAACAATTTATTTCATATAAAATCTAAATTAAATGAAAACATTACGAAATATATTTGTTTTTGGAGCTCTGCTTCTATTAATCAGCTGGAGGCCTGATTATGATCATCTTGATTGGACAGAGTATTATCCGGTTTTAATGCATAAGGCAGATCTTGAAAATAGTGTTATAAACCTGCAGCCTCAGGATTTTGTAAATTCGGGTAAAGTTTACATTTACGGCAACAATATTTATATTGTTGAGCTTTATAAAGGGATTCATGTAATTGATAACACAACTCCTTCTAGTCCCGAAAAAATTGGATTTATTAATATTCCCGGAACTATTGATGTTGCCATTAAGGATAATGTGCTTTTTGCTGATAATGCTGTTGATCTTGTTTCTATAGATATTAGCAATTATCCTACAATTCAGTTATTAGATAGGGTTAATGACGTCTTCCCTGAACTTACACCTCCTGATTTAGATTTTATCCCTTACGGATATTCTGTTTATAGCCGACCACCTAATACGGTAATCGTAGCATGGGTTAAAAAATAATTGAAAATTTAAAATTCAGAGTGATGAAAAAAGTGATATATATAATTATCGCATTAACAATTTTAGCTTTATCATGCGATAAAGAAGGTGTGAATAGCGATGCCGGAACAGGTGGCTCTATGGCTAGGTTTACAATTAAAGATAACTATCTTTATACAGTTGACTATGAAAACCTGCACTCTTTCAATATTACAAATCCTGCAGATATTGTTCATGAAAACAAACAATACCTTGGCTTTGGTATTGAAACAATTTTTCCGGCAGAAGAATACTTGTTTATTGGTGCATTTAATGGAATGTATATTTACAGCCTTGAAGTGCCATCCAGTCCTGTTAAAAAAAGCTTTACTCCTCATTTTGTAGCCAGAGATCCTGTGGTTGTTCAGGGTAATTTTGCTTATGCAACAATCAGAAGTAATACTGAATTCACTTGGGAAGAAGCAAACCAACTTCTTATTTTTGATATAAGTAATGTGAGTGCGCCTGAACTTGTAATTCAATATCAAATGTTTAATCCAAGGGGGCTTGGCATTGATGGTGAAACTCTTTTTGTTTGCGATAATGTGCTTAAAGTCTATAATGTGTCAAATGGATACGAAATTGAACTAAAACATACATTCGATATTCAAGCTATAGATGTAATACCTAAAAATGGAAGGTTGTATGTATTGACTGAAAACGGCATTTATCAGTATAATTATGACGGAGAAAACATAACTCTTATTAGTTCTCTTATCACTAATTCCTAAATTTTTAAAAATTCGCAAAAAGAGTGTCTATTATTTAAAATGCATTGATATGAAGAAATCTTTTGTTTCGTTTTTGTTTCTTTTTCCATTGTTTGTGTTTGGACAGAAAGCATTAGAAAAACATGAAGTATATGAAGAAGCAATTGAAGAAAAAGAGGTTTTGCTGGAATCAAAAATTCTTAGTATTGTACCTCAGTATTTTTTTGTAAGTGGTTTGAGAGTAGATTTTGATATGAAAATTACAAACAACCATTGGTTGCAAACTGCACCTGTAGTTTATGTGGGTAATAAAATGTTTTTCAATCGCGAATTTACAAACGCATTCGGAGCAGGTTTGTCAGTATATCACAGGTATTATCCCGGATTAGGCTATGGAAGCATTCCTGTTTATATTGCATGGGGGCCGGGCTATCAGTATACTAATGTTGAATATAAAGAAACTTCCGGCATAATGTATTTAACAAGAAACTCAAAAATTCATAAAGCAGCTATGGATTTTACGATTGGAGTATATACCGGGGCAGGAAAAACAGTAGTTTTTGATTTTTATATGGGCATGGGAATAAGGCATTCTTTTGTTAATTCAGATGCCTCAAACCCTAAAAAATTCAACGATTTTTATTATGATTACGGCTATTCAGGAACAATTTTATTACTCGGGGCAAGAATTGGATTGCCATTAAAATAAAACAATAACATTAATGATAAAAGCCATGAAGTTTTTCAAGATTATTTTTGCGTGTTTTTTATTTCTTTCTTCTTTTGTTCTAAAAGCAGGCAAAGAAGAAATTAACAGTAATAAAATTTGGGTAATGGGCGTGCCTCAATATTTGTTTCAAAATGGGATAAGACTGGAAATTGACAGGCAATTGGAAAATCCTCACAACTGGATTACAATATCCCCATCAATTTACTATAAAGACAAGACCGGCAATTGGTTGCTCGGCACTCAGATGGTTAACAGTATGTCAGGTGCAGGTTTAGACCTAATTTATAGATGGTATCCTCATGGAATAAGAAAAAGAGGAGGTATGTATATTGCAGCCGGCGTAGGTTATCTTTATATTGCTCAGAAATATTCCGGCAGTTTATGGGAAACTTATACTGAAAACAGCCTAACTTATATTCGATATTTAGATAGTGAATGGAATAAACAAATCCATACCGGGAATATCAGAGGCACTTTGGGTTATCAAGTATTGCCTGCCAAAAACTTTGCAATAGATTTTTATTGCGGATTTGCAATTAAGATGTCGGAAGTTGCCACCCCAGAAGGATATTTGCATTATCAAGACAACTACAACTTCTATGAGTTTGGTTACTCCGGAATGATGATAATTGGCGGAATGAGATTGGGAATAGGTTGGTAACTAACTACTTCTTTTTCCCAAACATAAAAAATATTCCGAATTGCAAGCCTGTATGATCCAGATAGTTGCTCATATATCTCTCTTCTTCATATAGCTCGCCTTGAGCATCAAACATCCTAACAGAATAGTTTATCCTGTTAATTCTTCTGTTTAATGCGCTGTATGAAGCATTAATGCCGAATTTATTTTTAAAAATAAACTGAATTCCTCCACTATAACCTAGGTATCCCATAGAGCTTGGTCTTGAGCGATATTTTACTTCGGTATAATAATTCACAATTTCATTATACTCAAGATCAATAGATGGAATGGAAATACTTCTGATGCCGGCATTACCTTCAACATAAAGATTTATTGTAAAAATATCAGGACTTACAACAATTGGCAAGTTAAACAAAGCATTTAGCCCGAATTTACTTGAGCTGTATCCACCAATTACTGCCATATAATCGGGTTGTGCAAAATTGGCAAAGGCTTCTTTGTTAAAATGAAACCTGTTGAACTCCAGATTTAGTCCTAGTCCAAATCCATAAGCAATCATATAGTTGTAATCAAAACCAAACTGATAACCGTCTTTTGCAAATAGACCATTTTCCGTTGCGTCGCTAAACTCTGGGCAAGGGGTTACTGTTCCGCCTGTTATTTTGAAATATCTTACACGATTCCAATAATTCATGTCAGGCTGTGTATATGCTTCAGTTACTATAACTGAAAATATCGCGAGTAATAATATTCTTTTTATCATAGTTTAGATTTTCAATATTAATAGCTTAAATAAAGGTCGATAAATACATCAGGAATTCTTGGAATTGTCTCTAGCTGAAAGTATGTTTTAGGATAAAATTTATTTTGAATATCAACAGAAGCCAAAACAATTTCATATAAAAAGGTTGGAGGATCTTCAGTGCCATTATACTTGAGAATAACAAATTTAAAAACCTCATTGCTTGTAAATTGAACGTAATCAAAGAAATAGCCTCCGGGGAAATCTGCAGGCCTTTTAAATTTGAAAGGATAACTGCTTGGAGAAAGTATTCTTGTAGTTCCTACAAATATCGTATTATGATACATTTCTATGTAAATAGGGTTGCTCTTAAACACTGAAGGTAACATAAGATTTATGGAGTCTATAAATACTCTTTGTGGTGGTGGAATAATGAAAACTTGCTGAGTAACCTCATCGAATGTCCCATTGGTACATGTTCCGCGCAGCTTAACTGTAAATGTACCTGCGTTTTGATACACATATTCCGGATTGTCGTGGTTTAGCTCGCCTCCATCGCCAAAATACCAGTAAAACTGATTTGCACCTGTTGTCTGATTTGTGAAAAGAGTTTTGTTTGGAGCAAAATTATTGTTATTGAAGTGTTCGTAGCTGAAATCTGCAACTACAGGGATTGTTGTCAGAGCCAAGTCAGGCATTGGTAAGTACGCTGTATCGACACCAATTTCATTTGAAACAATAAGTCTAACTGTATAGTCTCCGGATGAGGAATAAATATGATTCGGATTTTTATCCGTTGAAGTATTTCCATCGCCAAAATCCCAAAAATAATTTACATTGCCCAGCAGATAATCAGTTTGCTGGTAAAATGTAACAGGGAATGGAGCTTCGCAATTTTTAATAATTGAATTCATGCTCTTAATTTCCGGAGCAGGTGGTGGTTCATAATAAAATGTCCAGCCTTTAATCGGGTCCTTCTCACATTGAAAAGCAAGAAATGAAAAAACAACGGCAGCAATAACAACTGCAATGCGATTGTTAACTTTTAGTTTTTTTAATTTTAATTTCATACGAGCTTATTGTTGAGTTTTATATTTTCTCTTTCTGATAGTTTTATATTAACATTTACAAATATATTCAGAAATTGGTTTTGTGAACTAAGTGTTTCATGTTATTTTATCGTTAACAATATTCTTGCCAATTAATATTTGAAAAATATTTTATACATTCGCTTAACAAATTCAGAAGTTTGCAAATAGAAAATTCAAATATTGCTCTAAATCATAAAGCTTTTCAACAGCTTTTCAATGAGTATTACAACTCACTTTGTAGGTTCGCAATGTCTTTTCTAAATGACAATGACAGTGCTGAAGAGGTTGTGCAGCAAGTATTTGTTAATCTTTGGGACAAGCGTGATTTAATGGATGCCGAAAAATCTATAAAAACATATTTGTTTACTTCAGTTAAAAACAGAAGTCTTAATTATATCCGAGATAATAAAAAATACAGAAGCTACTATCTTGATGTTGAAGCAGAAATGGAAATTCCAATTGAAGGTAAAGACATTATTTCTGAAAGAGAATTGAACGAAAAAATAAGTCAAGCCTTGGATAAATTGCCGGAAAAATGCAGGGAAGTTTTTATGCTTTGCCGTTTTGAAGATATGAAGTATAAAGAAGTTGCAGATAAACTCGGAATTTCGCAGAAAACAGTTGAAGCTCAAATGTCGAAAGCACTTAAAATATTGAGGGAGGAGCTCAAAGATCTGTTTGTGATATTATTGATTTGGTATTGGGGGAGTTTGAATTAGGATTAAAAGATTGAAGATTTTTAAGATTGAAAAGATTGTTTGGATTGAATAGATTGATGACTGCCAACTAACTACTGTTGACTATTAGTTTTGCTAACAATAAAATAAAACGAGTTTCGAGTAAGGGTAAAACATGTTTTATGTGTATATAAAATAGATTATGAACTTAGGCAACCAACATATTGATTTTGAGGTTCTCGCTGGATTATACCTGTCGGGAAATGCTTCATCCGAAGAGGTTGAGATGCTTGAGTTATTAGTCAAATCAGATGCTGAAAAAAGAAAACAGTTTTTTGAAATTAAACGTAGCTGGATGCTGGCGGCAAGTCCGAAATACAACTTCGACAAAGATAAAGCTTGGGAGAAAATAGCAGCATTAACAGTTAACCAGCAGGGAGAAAAAATTAAACCATTATATCCGAGAAGATTAATTAAAACTGTCATGAGAATTGCAGCAGCAGCTTTAATTCTTATTGTTGGAACTTATGTGGCATTATACTTTGCAAAACATCGTGAAAAAGCTATAGTTGCTGATAATAAAGTTGTTGAGTATATTTTTGAAGATAACTCTAAAGTTAGTTTAAGCTATAACTCTACAATAAAGTATCCGGCAAAATTTACTTCTACTGAGAGACGCATTAAATTAGAAGGTGAGGCATATTTTGAGGTTGAAAAAAGTGATAATAAGCCATTTATTGTAGAAACTCATAATGCTGAAATTGTTGTGCTTGGTACTTCTTTCTGGGTTAAGGCAAGGAAGGATGATCCGGAAACTGAGGTTGTTGTTTATTCCGGAAGGGTTGCTCTTATTACCCCGGAAATGAATAGAGTAGAGATTACTCCCGGAAATAAGGGTGTATATAATATTGAGTTAACAGTGCCTGAAGTTTTGGAAAACATTAATCCTAACATAATTTCCTGGAAAACTAAGCATATTGTTTTTGAGAATACTAATCTTAAAGAAGTTTTTAGTGTAATTAACAGCACATACGGGTCAAGTATAAAAATCAGAGATTCTGTGCTTGAAGAGTGCGTTCTTACTGCAACATTCTCAGACAGATCTCTTGAAGATATGCTTTCAATAATTAAGGAAACATTCGAAATTAGATATGTACGCTCTGAAGGAGTTATTTATGTAATTGGTGAAGGCTGTAAATAATGCAATTATGATATCCCGACTAATATTTTTTGTTGCATTGGCAATGTATTGTTCAAGTTTTTTATTCTCTCAGGATTCTTTGTTAGAAAAGAGAATAACAATTAAACTTCCCAATGCCGGAATCGAAGAAATAATCAAAGAGATTTCTGAAAAATCGGGTGTGAATTTTTCATATAGCAGCAGATCAATCGCATCCTCAAAAAAAATCTCTTTAAACTTCCAAAATGAGACTCTCTCAAAAGTTTTAAATTTTGTTTCAGAAGAATTTGATCTTGAATACAGCATAGTAAGAAATCAGGTTGTTCTTAAAAAAGCAAAACCCAAAAAGGAAATATATAGTTTATATACTGTAAGTGGCCACATAAAAGATAAAGAAACAGGAGAAACTTTGCCCGGAGCTACAATATTTGCAAATAATACTACCGCAGGAACTATTAGCAATGCATATGGTTTTTATTCATTGAGTTTGCCTCCGGGAGATTATGAAATTATTTATTCTTATGTGGGCTTTATCAGGCAAACAAAACAGTTGTCGTTAGAAAATGACACCAGAGTAAATGCAGAGTTGGAATTAAATACTGAAATTCTTACAGAAATTACCATTGTTGTTGATGAGCAGCTTGAGGATTTAAAAAGAAGCCAAAGCAGCTACATCTCTGTTAATCCCCGCAGTCTTGAGAAATTCCCTGAATTTGCAGGTGAGTCAGGTCTGGTGAAAAGCCTTCAGAGTTTTACGGGAATTCAAACTCACAGCGATGGTTCGTCATTCTTTTTTGTAAGGGGTGGGAATAAAGACCAGAATCAAATTCTGGTTGATGAGGCTCCGATATATAATCCTGCTCATTTGTTTGGTTTTTATTCTGTTGTAATACCGGAAGTTGCTAAAGATATTAGTATTTATAAAGCTGATATTCCGATTGATAAAAGTGGAAGATTATCCAGTTTAATTGATGTTCAGACCAAAGATGGTAATATGAAGAAGTTTGGTGTAGATGGAATGCTGAATCCATTAATGTATAGATTAGCAATAGAAGGACCTATTTACAGAGAAAAGGCATCTTTCTATACTTCATACCGTCATTCCAATTTTAAATGGCTTTATAATGCAGGCATCCCAAATGCTGATCTTTATATAATGGATTTTAATGCAAAGGTTAACTTGAAAATTAAAGAAAGAGCTAGACT